>JANXGZ010000158.1 GCA_024958995.1 Methylococcales bacterium
TTTCTTCGTCGGTAACTCCGGAGGGCCGGTCATCGACCTGGAAGGTAAGGTGATCGGCATGGCCTATTCATCCTTCAGGCTCAAGTTCGAGAAGAATTCGAAAACCGATGTGCTTTATGCACCCATTGGGTGGGCCATTCCGGCGGAGACCATGGCCAGGGTTGCCCCGGAACTAATCCACGGTAAGCACCGGATCACGGAATTCGTTCGTAGCAACTGAAGCTTGCGGGTGGCCTACCATCCATCATCGGAATCCTCCGGTTTTTTGAACTGCGGTGGCATTGCCGTTTCCTCGGGACAGGTCGACCGAAAGCCGATGTCCGAATCCTATATAATGAACCAAGGAGGCGGCGCATCGGCCGGCCCATGAAGAGAGGAACCGTGGTTTTCAGGCTCACCGGCAGTGATTGAGTCCTAGCTTGGGGACCCTTGTGTTCTTCCCGAAGTATCGAGACTCCTTGCCCAATCGCTGAACACTATGAATATTTTCAAGGTTGTATTCCTGTTCTTCCTGACCGTACCGATCGTCGAAATCTATCTGCTGCTAAAAATCGGTGGAGTGATCGGTTTTCTGCCGACCGTGACGTTGGTGGTAGTGACCGCCACGGTGGGCGTCACGCTGCTTCGCAGCCAGGGGTTTTCGACCATGAAACGGCTTCAAGATGCACTGTCGCGCGGTGAAATCCCAGCGCGGGAGATCGTCGAAGGCCCTCTGTTGCTGGTTGGCGGAGCCTTGTTGCTGACCCCTGGATTCTTTACCGATGCCCTTGGCTTCTGGCTACTGATTCCGCAGACTCGGAATCGCATGGTGGAATACCTGCTGCACCATCATTTTGTTGCCGCCGGTCAACCGCCGAGAGGACCTGCTGGCGGGGAGCCTTATTCCGGGCAGGGTACGACTATCGACGGGGAGTTCAGGAAAGAAGATTGATCCGGCCTGACCGTGTTTGCGATCCGATTGGGTGGTCGAAACGCGGAGAGTCGGGGGCATTTTTCAATTCTGCCGCGACGGACAGGGTCTCAGTTCGAAAGGCTGGCCCTTGCGATATTTCAGGCTTCGATCTTTTCCACCCTCTGCCGATTCAGGACTTTCGCCAGTTCGTTTACGGTGTAACCGGTCGTCACTACATCGTCGGCGAACGCAATGTTGAAGCAACAATGGAACGCCGAGTATTCCGGACAGCGGCCTGGCGATCTTGATCGATTGGTTGAAACCTCGTTGGATATACCGTATTCGGTGTAGCGGGACGGGGATCAAAACCTCTGGGACTGGGTTCAGTGAACGTAGTTCCAGTGCTATCAGGTTGCCCAGCAGTCTTGCCGCGGCAAGACTGGAACGGGACTTCAGTGATTTGATTTACCGGAGCGGTTCCGAGTAGACAAATAGCGCCGTCGTGGAGCCGCAAACGGGGCTTTTCAGGCGACATTTGCCACAGACTGAGTGCCGATGACTCGGGCAGTCGAACGCCGCAGCAACGGCAACCAAGCCAGTGGTAAGGGAGTCCGGCCCTGCATTTCCTGCACAGGTTGAGGTCATTGTGTTCGACCTCTCGGCAAACCAGGCATACTGGTAAGTAGACTAATTTGTGTATAATTCCTAAGCAGTTGTTCACTTTTTTGATAAGCAAAGGGTGACAACTACTGAATTTAGATCGGGGCACCGCCGGGGATGCAATCCGGTCCGAATACGATCAAGAGTAGCCAAAACATCGTAGGCTGCCCAACCGAGATCAGGAACCAGGAACATGCACGCAGAAAAAAACAGCGAAAGTTTTTCACAAAACAGTGCCGATGGCGGGTTGATCCGGCACGACTGGTCACTTTCCGAAATTGAAGCCTTGTTTGAATTGCCCTTCAACGACCTGCTGTACCGGGCCCATGGCCTTTACCGCAGGTTTTTTGATCCCAACCGGGTTCAGGTCAGCCAATTGCTGAGCATCAAGACCGGTGCTTGTTCGGAGGATTGTGCTTACTGTCCGCAAAGTGCCCGCTATACTACCGGGCTTGAAACGGAATCGCTGATGCCGCTTGACGAGGTCATCCGTTCGGCCCGGGAGGCTAGGTTGCAAGGAGCAACGCGCTTCTGCATGGGTGCAGCCTGGCGCAGTCCGAAGGATCGGGACATCGATCATGTGGTGGAAATGGTCAAGGGGGTCAGGGAGTTGGGCATGGAAACCTGCGTGACTCTAGGCATGCTGAGCGACGAACAAACGCGCAGGCTCAAGGAATCGGGGCTGGATTATTACAATCACAACCTCGATACATCGGAGCAATACTACTCGGAGATCATCAGCACCCGACGCTACCAGGACCGCCTGGATACGCTGAAGAGGGTTCGTGATGCAGGAATCAACGTTTGCTGCGGAGGGATCGTTGGCATGGGAGAAAGCGATGATGACCGGGCCGGTCTCTTGATGGAACTGGCAAATCTGCCCAAACACCCGGAGAGCGTACCGGTCAACATGCTGGTCCAGGTCGAGGGCACTCCGCTGGACGGAACGCCTCGGCTTGATCCGCTGTCTTTCGTTCGCACCATCGCCGTGGCTCGTATCCTGATGCCGGCCTCGTGGGTGCGGCTTTCGGCCGGGCGTACAGAAATGAGCGACGAAATGCAGGCCTTGTGTTTCTTCGCCGGTGCCAATTCGATCTTTTACGGCGAGAAGTTGCTGACCACCGACAACCCAGTTGCCGACAGCGACCGCCAGCTATTCGACCGTCTCGGCTTGTCGCTGGCCGAACCCGGCCACTAGCTGAAAAATAGTTACTGACTCGTTCTTCTGCTGTCGATTTTTCCGCTTCCATGACCGGCTTGCAGATGGTTTCGCGGGATCCTGGTGGCTAGTCCCTGCCCAACGACTGACATGTTTTGTCCAAGATTTGATGACCGTCTAAAAAAACTCCAGGAACAGAATCTATACCGCCGATTACAGGTCAACGAGGGTCCGCAGGGAGTTGTTGTTCGGATCAACGGACAGAGCCTGCTCAGCTTCTGCAGCAATGATTACCTCGGGCTGGCCAATCACCCTGCACTGGTCGAGGGACTCAAACGCGGGGCTGAACAATACGGTGTCGGGAGCGGTTCTGCACACCTGATCAGCGGCCACTGCAAGGCCCACCATGTGTTGGAGGAAGAACTGGCGGATTATCTGGGCTTCGAACGGGTACTGCTGTTCTCGACCGGCTACATGGCCAATATCGGGGTTATTTCAGCGCTCATCGGCCGCGGTGACCGGGTCTTCGAAGATCGCTTGAACCACGCATCCCTGCTCGATGGTGGATTGCTGTCCGGTGCCCGTTTCAGTCGCTACCCGCACGTCGACCTGGATGCCCTATCCGCGAGTCTACAGGAGATGGGCGAGTCGACCGGCCTGGTGGTGAGCGACGGGGTGTTCAGTATGGACGGGGACCTTGCCCCTCTGCCAGCCTTGAGCCGGCTTTGCAAAAGCAGTGACAGCGGGCTCTTTGTCGACGATGCGCATGGGCTTGGAGTGCTCGGTCGGTACGGCCGGGGCAGCCTGGAACACCATGGTCTTGGCTCGGAAGATGTAACCGTTCTGGTGGGTACCCTTGGAAAGGCCTTCGGTACCTTTGGTGCCTTCGCGGCTGGAAGCAACCCGTTGATCGATTACCTGGTGCAGAAGGCAAGGACCTACATTTATACCACCGCGATGCTACCCAGCATTGCAGAAGCCACCCGCGCCAGTTTGCAGATCGTTCGTTCGGAATCATGGCGGCGGCAAAAACTGGAATCGCTGGTTCAGCAGTTCCGCAAGGGTGCGCTTGAACTGGGGTTACCGGTCATCGATTCGCTGACCCCCATCCAGCCGCTGGTCGTCGGTGACAGCCGACAGGCGATGACCATGGCGACTCGACTCAGGGAGTCTGGCATCCTGGTGACCCCGATTCGGCCGCCAACGGTTGCCGAAGGCAGTGCCCGGCTTCGGATCACTTTTTCAGCACAGCATGAGGCTGTGCAGGTTGAGCGCTTGCTTGAAGGTCTGGCGGATGCCATTGGCGAGACCCGTGATTGATCCTCGCCACAGCCGACTTTTCTGTCAGACCTTTGGACAGGGTGAAGACGTGGTCCTGATTCACGGCTGGGGCATGCACGGGGGATTTCTGTGCGATTTTGCAGAACGGCTTGCGCAAACCTATCGGGTGACCATTCTCGACCTTCCGGGGCACGGAAGAAGTCCGATGCTGGCGGACTGGTCAGCGGAAAACATAGCAAGCTTGCTGGCGGCGTCGGTGCCGGAAAAGGCACACTGGATTGGCTGGTCCCTTGGGGCAACGCTGGTGCTGTTTCTGAGTGGTTTGTTCCCGGGCCGGGTCAGGAGTATCGGCATGATCGCCGGGAATCCACGATTCAGTGCCGGAAAAGCCTGGCCTCACGCTATGCAAAGGAATGTTCTTCTGGATTTTCAGCGTGACCTGCGGGAAGATTCCGAACTGACCCTGCTGCGGTTCCTCAAGCTGCAGACCATGGAAATGGAAAATTCACGGCAGGTTTATTCCCATTTGAAAACCCGGCTAAAGGACCATCCGCCGCATCCGGATGCCTTGGCGGCCGGCGTAGACATTCTGCTGTCCGCCGATCTGCGTGACCGGCTGCGAACATTGCCTCAGCCGGTTCTGGTTCTACTGGGTGCCCGGGATACACTGGTGCCGGTCGCGGTCGGAGAGTCGATCAGCCGCCTGAATGCCTCGATTGAAGTGAATGTACTGCGCAAGGCAGGGCATATTCCATTCATTACCCACCGCGATCAATGCCTGACCGCGGTCTTGGCATTTCTCGCCAAACACGGGGATTCAGGTCATGGCGTCTGATCCAGCATTGGTGGAGCAGGTTGCCGACAAATCGCTGGTTCGCGCTTCGTTTGGCCGCGCCGCCCGCGGATACGACGAGTGGGCAGTGATGCAGCGGAGAATCGGCGACCGTTTGCTGGGTTGCCTGTCGGCGGCACCCTTGCCTCACCGGCCGAAGATCCTGGACCTTGGCTCCGGCACCGGCTATTGTACGCGCCAGTTGCAACAACGTCAGGCAAGCGTGACCGGGCTGGACATTGCGCCGCAGATGCTTGTCACAGCACGGTCGAGACAACTTGTCGATACAGCCTACGTTTGTGCCGATGCCGAGTACCTGCCTGTGGCTGATGACTCTATCGATCTTGTGTTTTCGAACCTGATGATCCAATGGTGTCGTGATCTGCAACGCCTGTTTGGAGAGGTGGCGCGGGTACTGAAACCAGGCGGGTTGTTAGTCTTCAGCACTTTTGGCCCGGAAACGTTATCGGAACTGCGTACCGCTTGGAGACAGGTCGACATGCACAGCCATGTTAATCATTTTGCCGCTGAATCGGAGATCAAAAAGGCGATGTTGCGGGCCGGTTTGATCAACGAGAGCCTGGAATGTGAGGTCACCAGGGTAACGTACGGGGGAGTACTGGAACTGATGCGTGAACTGAAGGGGATTGGCGCCCACAATGTGACCCGCGACCGGCCACGTACCCTGACCGGAAAGGAAAAGATCAGACGTGTGATTGACGGCTACCCGAGCCGGCAAGTAGAAGGGGAAATCACCGCCACTTTTGAGTTGATTTTGGGAAAATGTTCCCGGCCAGCAGCTGACCGGGAGCGAATCGAATGGCGAGGATGAAAGGTGTGTTTGTTACCGGCACCGATACGGGCGTCGGGAAAACCCGGGTCTCGCTGGGGATCATTGAAAACCTCAAGGAGCGTGGGCTTCGGGTTGTCGGAATGAAACCGGTGGCTTCGGGTTGCTATCGGGAAGGATCTTCACTCAGGAACCAAGACGCGGTTCTGCTGCAGACTCATTCGTCCATCAATGTCGACTACTCAACGGTGAATCCGTACGCTTTCGAACCAGCGGTCTCGCCGCATATCGCAGCCCGACGACAGGGAGACAAGATCCGTTTGGAAAAAGTCGTTGACCGTTTTCGTATTCTCCAGGAGCTCGCGGAATTCGTGCTTGTCGAGGGTGTTGGCGGATGGCAGGTACCGCTCAATTCGAACGACCGGCTGTCCGACATGGTCGGCGTTCTGGGACTTCCAGTGGTTCTTGTTGTCGGCTTGCGTCTGGGTTGTTTAAACCATGCTTTTCTGACATCGAGCGCAATCGAGCGCTCGGGTTGCACTCTTGCAGGCTGGGTTGGTAACCTCGCCGAGCCCGGTTTTGACTGCTTGGAAGAAAATATGGAAAGCCTAAGGCAAGAAATCCCTGCACCCTGCCTTGGGTTCGTGCCTTTCATTGACGGTCCGCAAAGGGCTGCTCTGAGCGGGTGTTTCGAACTGGATCACTGGCTGCAGGATTGACGGCTGCCCGGCCTGGCCGTGAAGGGAGAAGATTGGTTGGTAGGCCCCTGCGATCTTGTTCAGCCTTGACCCATTCTTGTATAAGAATCCCAACTGCGTTAAATTTGAGCGTTTGGGTCTGATTGCTTATCGTCGGCGTAAAGGCACTTTTTCGAGCAGATACCGTGGCGCGCCCAAATTCAACTTGAAACGTTCCTTTGGCGGTTTCCAGAAACCGAGCCGGAACAACAGGCAGCAAGGTTCCGTATGCTCCGGGAGTGGAATATCGTATCGCTGCTTCGAAGAGGACTAATTGCCTGTTTCTCCAGTCGTTATGGAAGGCAAAGAAACCCGGTCAATGCCGGGTTTTCTGGTTTCTGAAAGTTCTGTAATCGAAGCGGCGATGAAAGCTTAGTCATGCGTTGTTTGAAAAGGGGAATTGCCCGGTGAACAAAGCCAAGAACCCGCTCTGGGCGGTTCTCGCATTTGCAGCATGGCCTGTTGCGGGGATCGGGGCTGATGGGTCGCAAGAGATGTCAAGGATTCCTCCGGATCGGGTTGATCTGCATCTGCTCGTGCTCTGGATTTGCCTGGCTATCGGGCTGATTGTTTTCGTGGCCATGTTCTATTCGTTCTACCATCACCGCAACTTGTGGGATGGGTCCGCTACTGCTTTCCATGAAAGTGCAGTGATGGAATCCTTCTGGGCACTGATTCCTTTCGCGATCCTGATCGGCACGGCCATGCCGGCCATTCGCCAGATGATGTCGACGGGTGATCAATATGCCGCTAAAGTTGGCATTACCATAACGGTCGATCAGTGCGGTAGCGGCTATGGCTATGTGGTAGATGGAGTTTCTTTCGCGTCGGAAGACGGGCCGGTTTCCGGTCAGGTGATGATCATCCCGGTTGGAAGGAAGATCTGGCTGTCGTTTGCGGCTTCCGCCGTTTCCCAGGTATGGTCGGTTCCAGGACTTGGCTGGGGTGGTGTGCATACGGTCGCCGGAGTGTCGCATGAATCCTGGCTTAGGGCCGACAAACCGGGAATCTACCGTGGTCAGTGTAGCCCGGCGAACGGCATGGTTGATGGGATAAAATCCTTTGTCGTCGATGCAAGGGTTGAAAACAAATACGCACAATGGGTGCAAATGCAGGGTTCCGCGTCAGGACAGCTGAATCATTAACCAGCCGGTGATCGTGTCAGCGAACGCGGCGGATGTTGAGCAGATAATTCGGAAATGGGGCCGGGGCGGTTTGGTGAACGCCTGGTTTCTTTTTGCCGGCCGGTTTCGGGGAAAGTAAAACCAGAGCCTGAAATGGATTCGACTGTTTTTCGTGGGGCCGGAATGCCTGACTGAAACAGATAAAAACAAATTGATAATTGAGTAACTGATATGTTCAGAGGTCTCACAGTTCTGGTTGTATTACTGACCTTCAGTGTGGTCGTTGCAAGTTCTCTTGTCCGCGTATCGGATGCGGGTCTGGCCTGTTCGGATTGGCCGGTCTGCGGAAGCTTGGAAACACTGCTTGGGATGGAAGAACCAATGGAGCAGGCAGCTGCCCTGGATAGTGGGCTAAAGTCCCTTTCCAAAAAGGTGCTGGCTTCGGTGTTGTATCAGGTCCTGATCGGGCTCACCGGCCTCTTGGTCGGCCTGCTGTGGCTGGGGTCTTTCTTCGTTCGCGTGCATCGAAAGGTTGCAATCCTTTCTTCCACCCTGCTGCTGGGTGGAGTGACACTGCAAATACTGCTGAACAAGTGGCTCCTGCAGTTCAATCTGATGCCGGTTGTTCTCACGGCCGATCATCTGACTGCCTTGTTGGTTTGCTGTATTGCATTCTGGACCTTTCTGCGGGTCAATCCCGGGTTGAGCGTTAACAGAGAACCAGTCGGGATCGGTTTGTGGGCCCGGCTTTCATTCTTTCTGGTGGTTGTAGAAATTGCCTTGGGTAACTGGGTCAGCGGGCATTATGCTGGAATGGCCTGCCCGGATTTTCCGGCTTGTCTCGGTAGTTGGTGGCCGCAAGCAGACTACCTGGCCGGTTTTTCGCCGATGCTGGATCCTGGCCTGAATTACCAAGGCGGCGTTCTTAGTCACGGGGCCCGAGTTGCCATCAACTGGACCCATCGCCTTGGAGCTGTGGTTTCGTTTCTGGCGCTGGGCGGCCTGGCAGTGGCCATCAGTTCATCCATGTACCACAGGAAACTCCGTAAAGCGGGGGTATTGCTCAGCGTTCTGTTGCTGGTCGAAGTGGGTCTTGGGGTAGCCTCGGTTGTCGAAAACCTGTCCGTGGCGGTTGTGGTTGGGCACAGCAGTGTTGCTGCCTTGCTGCTGATGCTACTACTCTACATAGATTTCTGGAGCAGCCGACAGGGCGCCTTGCCGGCAGAAGAGCCGCAGCTGGGAACCGCGGACACTGCCGTTGCCGAAGCGTTGTCCGAGGTGGCCAGAGAAGCTGAGGTTACGGTCGAGCCGGTCAGCTTGTACCAGCGGTTGAGCAGCCAGCTCGGCCGCACCCGTTCCGGGTTGAGTGCAGTGTTCCAGGCTATCCCTCTGGGCAAGAGGGAGATCAATGCCGAATTGCTCGAAGACATCGAATCAACCCTTCTGCTGGCCGACATCGGGGTTGACGCGACGCGCGAGATCATTGACAAACTCACGGCCAGCGTCGAGCGGAACCAGCTGGGTGATTCCGATGCGCTCAAGGTGGCCCTGCGTGAAAACCTGCTGGATATTCTAAAGCCCTGCGATGCACCCCTGAACATCGAATCGACCGGCGAGCCTTTTGTCATCTTAGTTGTTGGAGTGAACGGGGTAGGAAAAACGACGACAATCGGCAAGCTGGCCAAGCGCCTTCAGATGCGTGGCTTGAGCGTCATGCTGGCAGCTGGCGATACGTTTCGGGCCGCAGCGGTGGAACAGTTGCAGGTCTGGGGCGAAAGAAACGATGTGCCGGTGATCGCCCAGCATAGTGGAGCCGATTCTGCATCGGTTGTCTACGATGCCCTGCAGTCGGCCCAGGCGCGCGGGATTGATGTACTGATTGCTGATACGGCAGGACGTCTTCATACTAAGGATAATCTCATGGAGGAACTAAGAAAGGTCAAGCGGATTATGGGAAAGCTGGATCCCGCTGCGCCGCATGAAGTATTGCTTGTCGTTGATGCGGGAACCGGACAGAATGCGCTGTCACAGGCGGAGCATTTTCACCGGGTCGTGAATCTGACCGGCATCGCCCTAACCAAGCTAGACGGTACGGCCAAGGGTGGGGTGATCTTTGCCCTGGCCCGAAAGATGGAGATACCTATTCGTTTTGTCGGCGTCGGCGAGGGAATCAATGACCTGCAGGATTTCAATGCAGAGAACTTCATTGAAGCCCTGTTTCCCGAAGAACCTGAACATTGAGTAATTTTTTTCCGGGAAAGTGCTGCAGTTCGACCATGTAAGCAAACGCTACCGCGGCAGCGGGGAAGCGCTTCTGGATCTCAGTTTTCGCATCGGCGAAGGTGAAATGGTTTTCCTGACCGGACGGT
>JANXGZ010000030.1 GCA_024958995.1 Methylococcales bacterium
AAAAACCATGAAGAAACATTTATCCCTTTGTCTTGGATTACTTCTGTTCTGGTCGCTCCCTGGGGTCAAGGCGGAATCATTCAAGGTGCATCCTTTTACCAAAGGCAGTTTTTCCCAGATCAAGGAGCAGAATCAGAACAAGCCTTTCGTTCTGGTTTTCTGGTCGGAAACCTGCGGATACTGCATGAAGGAACTGACTATGTTTGGTCGCTTACAGAAGCAGTTTCCGGACGTGAAGTTGGTCACGGTATCGACGGACTCCTTTACCCCGGAGGAAACCGTTAAAGAAGTGATGGAACACTGCAAACTTGAAGTGACCGACACCTGGGTCTTTGCCGAGCAGTTTCCCGAAATGGTTTACGCAGATGTCAACAGACGCTGGCGCGGCGAATTGCCGGTGACCCATTTTTTTGATCGTGACCATCAGGAAACGCGCCATTTGGGTATCGTCAAGGAGGAAGCGTTGGTTGCGTGGCTAGAAGTCCAGTCGCAGATCTGATGAAGTTTTTACCGTTGTTGCCCCACTTCATTAGGCAACAGTCGAGCATCCTCTGGGTCAGCGTCTGATCGGGTGCTGTTGGAAAGAAAGAAGGTCGGCTGGCTGCTGACTGAAGCTGCTATTCTCCCATCATCTGGACGACGATCGAACGGGTTCGGGCACAGGTGTCGAAATCGACCACCACGACCTGCTGCCAGGTTCCGAGCATCATGGCCCTTTTGGAAAAGGGGATGGTCAGTGACTGACCCTGGATCTGGCCCCGCAGATGGCTGTGCCCGTTGTCTTCTCCCGCGTTCATGACGTTGTGCTGCCATCCGGGCTTTGGTGGAATCAGCTGATTCCAACTCTCCCGGGTGTCGATTCTCAGTCCCGGTTCGTCTTCGAAGATCATGACCGAAGCGGTCGTGTGCCTGACAAAGAGCGTGACGATTCCGGCCGACAGACCGGATTCATCGAGCAGTTCACCGACCCTTTCGGTGATGTTCTCGATCCGGGTATCACCTTGCATATCGAGTGTGAATTGCCGAGTGGCTATCGGCATGCGTGCGTCTCCCTGTTGATTGAGCGAAGAGTTCTGAGTTCTTCGTCAGTAATGTCGCCGTTGCGGGCATCAATCAGTATCGAATCGAAAATCCCGTCGGCGGTCAGGGTACGAAGACCCGACAGGACCCTTGATCCTAACTGACCCTTGTCTTTGAGGCTATCGAGGTACAGGAAGGCTTCGGAGAAGCTTTCCTGGTTTCGGTTGTAATAGTCGCTGCCTCGTTCCCGGTTACTGTAAGCTTCGAGCTGTTCGCAGGCGACCAGTATCTCTCCCAATTCGCGAACCCATGGTGGCTGGTCTTGCATTTGTTCCGGGTAGTAATAGTACAGAACCACCTTTTCCATCCAGATTGACCAGTCTATCCTGTGTTTTTTCAGGGAGGAGAGCGTTTTTTTGACCTGCCGGCGTAGACGTCTTCCGTAGCCCAGACGCATTTCGACCTGTTCCCTGGTCCAGTCGTTGTCCTGCATGCCCAACGCCGTGATCTGATCACCGTAAAGTGCCCAGAAAGCTTCGGTTTCCTGCCCATATTCGGTCTCGGGGTGAACTGCACGCCATTCCGCGGGCCGTGTCGGAACGTTCTGTTCCCTGGCCCACGTCCAGATCCTGCCGAACAATTTCTGGTCCAAGCCGGCCCGTCCCAGGTCGTGCAGCAGGCAGGCGATCTGGTAATCGTGCAGACGATCCTGATCATGGCCCAGATGTTTTGCCACGGCGGCGCACATCTTGGCTGTCCTGAGTGCGTGCGGCTTGTCGTATCCTTCGATGATCTGGCCCAGTTTTTCCGGGTGAGGGTAATCGTAGTAGTGCAGAAGAGTCTCTACCGTTGACTGAGGAAGGTACAATAGCGGATCGGAATTCGGTTGGGGCATGTCGTCAAGTTTAAAAGAAGGCCGGACAGAAAGTAAATCCGTTGCCTGCGTCACTGTCGTGTTGACGATGGGTTGGAATGCGCTGGGGATTGCAGGTGCCTGATATCATGCTGGGCGGTTTCAGTGTACTGGTTCCAGGGCGCCGCGGGGACAATCGCAACCTTGATGACGGGTACAGTGGTCGGGATCATCACCTGATCGTTCGATCAAATGAGATCAAGTTTTTTTACGCTGTTTTTCGCCGTCAACGAAGACTTTTCTGTTGGTTGACGCTCGGATGACAAGACTTAATCAAATCGGTAGACTGCGCCTTTTTGCCATGTAGCCATGAAAGACTTGTACCGACAACACCTTGTTACAGTAATTCTTTTTATGCTATTCGTTCTGCCTTCTGGTGAGGTGAATGCGGAGGTTGAGAAGGATTTCGGCGTATGGGGAGCAATCCAGGGACAGGGAAGTTTCATTTTTGACGCCCGGGATTCCGGGAAATGGCAATGGTGGATGGAAGGCCAGGGCCGTTTTTTCAAGGATGCTAGTCGGTTGGAGCAAAGCTTGATTCGGCCGGGGATCGGTTACCAGTTGTCGAAAAAACTAAGCCTGTGGCTTGGCTATGCTTGGATCCAGAATCAGCCGAAAGGCAGAAATGCAACCGACGAGCACCGGGTTTGGCATCAAGCAAGTTGGAAGGATTCATTCGGTTGGGGTAACGCGTTTTCCAGGACCCGCCTTGAACACAGGTTTCAGAGCAATGGCGACGATGTTGGTTGGCGTTTCAGGGAATTTCTGAAATTTACCCGCCCGCTTTCTACAAGGTTTTATGCCTCTCTGTGGGACGAGGTATTCGTCGATTTGAATAGTACGGACTGGGGTGCTGATGCCGGTTTTCGGCAAAACCGTTTCTTTGCAGGTCTGGGTGCTTTTGTCGA
>JANXGZ010000215.1 GCA_024958995.1 Methylococcales bacterium
GGTGTCCGGGACACAAAGTATGGAAACAGCCAACGGACAACGACTCGACAAATGGCTCTGGGCCGCACGTTTTTTCAAGACCCGCAGACTGGCAGCAGAAGCCATCACCGGTGGCAAAGTCCATCTAGACGGCCAGCGCAGCAAGCCCGGAAAGGAAATCAGGGTTGGCCACCAGCTTTCGATTTCCAAGGGAGTGTACAGCTGGGATATCACCATTTCCAGATTGTCGAAGCAGCGCAGACCAGCCAGCGAAGCCGCCCTATTGTACGAGGAATCCCCGGAAAGCCATGCCCGCCGCCAGGCTCAGGTGGCTCAAAAAAAGGCCCAGGAAGGACCGCTATTTCACTCTGAAGACCGCCCGAACAAAAAGCAGAGAAGACAGATCCATCGCTTCAAGAGAGACTGACAAATCCGTCTCAAATGCAACTGGTGGGCTTTGGTAATCCGGCGATCTGGCAGGCGTGTTTCAACGGAGCCTCGGGAAAAAGGCTGTAAAGATAGCGGGTATTCCCCTTTTCGTTCCCGAGTTGCTTCCTGATTGCCTTGACGAACAAACGATTGTTGGGCAGGTGATGATAACGGGAATAATAGTCGCGAATGAACGATACGATCTCCCAATGAGCCGGGGTCAGCTCGACTCCGGCCAGGTCGGCCAGTGCTGTAGCCAACTCTTCGGTCCAACCTTCACGCTCGATCAGGAAACCTGCATCGGTGATTTCGTAATTTTTTCCCTGGATTTCGACGTGGGGCATTAAATTAAGGCTCGCAATGGCAGGTGGCTAGGTCCACCGGCAAGAAACCAAAGGCCGCCAACACCGTATTCCGAATCGACCCGACAGTGGTGATCGCTCAATTCAACCATAGCCCCGCCACCCTCGCAACCCGCTCAAAACCCTGCAGAACGATTCCTGATCAAGTGCGGCAAACCCAATAATCCACGGGTTGACGACAGGCCATAAAATGATAGCCGGTCAATTGGGCCCCGGTTTCAGTTTCAAATATACCCATTCTCAACTCGGAAAGTTATCATTAGTCCCCAGTAATCTACATCCATATCCTGCCCAGCAAAGCCTCACATCGTGCTTTTGACCGCAGAACAGGATCCGTCGGAGCAAGCAAAAATCATGCAAAGATCAAAGACCGGGTTCGCACCTTCGACAATCGCGTCATTGGTGCTGGCAGCCATCGGCTGGGGCGGTTCTATGGCAACTGCCGCAACCTTCAACCTGACTGAGATCGCCCCGGGTATTCACTTTCACCAGGGTCGCCAAGTGGGACTGGATTCGCCAGAACGGGATGACATTGCCAACATCGGATTTATCATTGGCGAACGATGCGTAGCAGTGATCGATACCGGGGGATCGATTGCAACGGGCCGGAAACTGCGCAATGCACTAAGATCGGTGACCAGAAAACCGGTCTGCTATGTCGTGAACACCCATGTTCACTACGACCACCTACTGGGAAACGACGCTTTCGCAAGCAACGACACACAGATTGTCGGTCACCGGCGGCTTCCTGCCGCCGTTGCCAACAACCGGACTTTCTTCTTGGCATCATTTGCTAAGGAACTAGACCATCACAAGCAACCTGCCGTGATCCACGAACCGGATGTCACGGTCGAAGGGACAAGGATTCTTGACCTCGGGAACAGGAAGATCCGGCTGGACGCTCATGTGACATCGCATACCGATAACGATCTGACGGTATTCGATCTCAATACAAACACCCTGTGGGCTTCCGACCTGTTGTTTACACAACGTATTCCGGTCCTAAACGGAAGCATCAACGGCTGGATCGAGGAAACCCGGAAACTCGCGGTCAGCAGGGTCGATCGGATAATCCCTGGACATGGCGCCATACCCGGGGACTGGCACGCCGCGGTCAGGGCCCAGATTCGGTATCTGGTATCACTTCGTAATGAAATACGTCAGATCATCCGCAAAGGGGGGTTCCTCGAAGATGCCCTGATATCGACGGGCCATGGTGAAAAACAACACTGGCTTCTATTCGACCAAAACCACAAGCGAAATGTGAGCCGGGCCTTTGCCGAACTGGAATGGGAATGATGCGCCGAAAACCTGTCTCCCGACCTGATTGCCTGTGAACTTTCCGCTTTTACGTACTGAACCCGACGTCAGCGACTCTCGAATCCATTCACTTGCCAGCGACCGTCGGCCATGTAGGCATCGGTCCCATCAGGATCCCAAAACACCTGGACCGCCTCGGGATCGTTACTCGAATAAGCCGGAACACCGTGCACATCAGTGACCTTCACCGCTGGGCTAGCCCGTTGAAAGACAAGGTCAGCCGGGGCCGACTTTGCCGACAAGGTTTCTGTCGCAAACGAGGGCATGGATCGATTCAGCATGGAAGCCGCTCGGCGGTTCGCGGACCACTGACCCGATATCTGAAAAACCCCGTCTCGACCATACTTTGAGCCTGACGAACGAGCCCCATTGACTACAGGGTCTTGACCTCCCGAACAGGTACCGATCCCCCCCATAACCGGAGGACGATGGCATGGGTCAAGACGGCATCGCCGCTGG
>JANXGZ010000208.1 GCA_024958995.1 Methylococcales bacterium
ATGGCAACCACGCCGAAGTGCACCGCTTGATCGAGCTTTCCGCTGGCCAGGTATTACGTGGCACAGCGGGTTATCTGCGGCTTTTTCGTTAGTCAAGGCTTTCCAGTGCATTGCCAAAAGTCGCTGCTATCCGAAACCGGATCTCCACGTAGACCAAGCGACCTGGTCCATACATTATAAGGCCAATCTGGCCTGTATGGCAGCGGAAGGCCCTCTCGATCAGCTGCATCCTTTGCTGTTCGAGAAACTGCAACGCGACCGATTCGGCTTTTCTTCCCTTTTCTGACCCGCTTGAGGTCTTGCCGAGCAGATCCTCTAAAAGACCCATTCTAATATGCAGAGCCGGTTCCTGGGTCAGTGGAGGGTTGGTGAGAGGCGTTGGAGAACCGGCCGTCCGTTCTTGAATTCGGCGCAGACCAGTTGCCTGTGGACCTGCTTGTTTGCGGTCAGTGAAAGTCCTCCCGTTACTCCGGAGTAGCTTTCGTTCCTGTCTGACTGAAGCCTGGGTAGATGCGGGAGGAGGTTATAGGCATCGAAACCGAGTGCGGTTAGGCGGATGAAGTGCGTAGCCGGCCCCAGCCAGTTCTCGAGAACGGTGTCGAGTGAAGGGGCATCTCCTGCCAAGGTTTTGCTTTCGAAAAGCCAGGGGATGTCACAGAAGATCAGGCCGGACAGGTCTCTGTCTTCGACCGGGTTCTCATGGCCGCTGTAAACTTTTGACGTGCTGTACACCGTTAGTTTGCCTGCGTTGAAGTAATCCAGCATTGATTTGATTAATCTGGCCTGCGACGGTGTTGCAATCAGGAATATAAAATCAGTTCGGATTCGTCCCTCTTCGAGTTCAGGATAAGGGGTGTCAGAGTCCTGCGCCTCTGGATCTTCCTTGATGCCTAGAAGTCGCTTGACCGGGGACCCGTATTCGGTCACCTTCGGGCTGTAGGTTTGGGAGCGAATGATATCTCCGCCCAATTGGGACCATCGTTTAGAAAAGAAACTGGTCAGCCTTTGTCCCTGTTCATTGGCCGGAGCCAGAACCAGGGCCCGATGATAACCCTTGAACCAGGCTCTGTTAACGACCTGTTCTACTTCGTCTTCAGGGTTGAGGCCAAACTGGTAGAGATTGTGTGCGCTGAGGTCGGGAATCTGGTTCAGTGCCAAAACCGGAATAGTTAGGCGGTTATCGGTCACCAGTTCTGCCAGTGCTTTCTTGTTCAGCGGACCGATCACCATGCTGGCACCTTCATCGGCGATATGGCGATAAAGTTTGGAGGATTCTGTTAGGTCGCTGTTGTAGAAGCGCACGGGTACCGAATCCTGATTGTATCGGCGGGCAATCAGGATTCCCTGACGGATCGCTTCCCCGGCTTTCTGGTAGGGGCCTGACAGCGGCAGAATCACTCCGATCGCATCATTCCGGTCCGAACCTCCCTGATCAGGCCTGGAATCGGATCCGAACTGCTGTACATTCGCTGGATGTCCAGGGTATTTCAATGCCCATGCCTGCAATTGTTGGTCAAGCTCGAGCTGGTCGAGATGGCTTTCCTTCAGGATCAGGGTCAAGGCCATCCAGCCACTCAGTGTGTCGGCGGGGTCTGTTTGCATCCGCAGCAGTTTGGTCCTCGACAGTTTGCTCAATTGGTCGACAATTTCCGACTGGATCTGGTTGGTTTTCGCGGGTTCGGACGACAGGGTTTCGGCCAGGATATAGTTGCGGGCGCTTGCGACCTGATTTCCGAGTAGCGCAGAAATTTTTGCCCGGCGCATGTATTCTGCGAATTCGAAGGATGGGTCCAGTGACCGTGTTTCGGCGCCCGCAGACTGTCCTTGGTCTTTCTTACGAATGGCATTCCCGAGTCGGGTAACGGTCTCAGAAGCGTTTGCTGGATGATTCGGGAAGGTGAGTTTCCAGTCAAGGGTCTGCTTGTTGAACTCAGCTTGTCCCGAGGGCCGCCTGAGAATCAGGGTCAATGCCACCCATCCACGCAGGGTCTTGGGTTTGAAATCCGTACTTTGCTGCAGACTGTCGATTGAGGCAGCGGATAGTTCTTCAATAATGGCATCATGACCTTGAGCGATCTGATTCGCATCTCGTGTCAGTCCCTCGGCTAGTATGTAGTGCTGCGCGCTTTCGAGGTGCTTAGCGGTCATGGAAAGGGCTTTTGCTTGCTGTCTATGGTAGTCGAGCCGAAGGTCACCCGCCATGTCGCTAAGCCACAGGCTTCGTAGCCGGGCAAGCGTTTTTTCGGGTTGACCCTGGGCCAGGAAGATGTTCCCGTAAAGTAGCGTCAGCAATGAGCGAGCAGTCGGCGAAAGCTTCCTAATTTTGGTTGCGTCTGCTTGTTTTCGTGCGGCTTCAATTCGGCCGGCGCGGTAAAATGATTCCGCAGCTAGATAGCGGAAATGATTGCGGGCGGGTTCAGTTGCCCGAGCGATTAGCTGCACATAAAGCCGGGCGGCCGATTCATGTCGACCTGCGGCGACCAGATCACGGGCTTCGTTGGCTTCGAGTTGGTAAATGTCCGGCTGGATTGGTTGCCGGGAAGGCGCGCATCCGACCAGAAGGCTGATCAGCACTAAACCGGGGAGAAACGCTTCTGAGCGGTTTTTCATTTCCAAGGTCAATCAATCAAGGGGTTTTCCTACCGACTGGCGCGAGAGGAAAGAAGGGAACTGGTGATATCTAACAAAGGCAAACTATACATAGTCGCGACACCGATTGGAAATCTCGATGATCTGACCTACCGTGCCGTGCAAGTGCTCAAAAGCGCGGATTTGGTGGCAGCCGAAGATACCCGTCACACGCGTAGCCTGTTGGCCAAGTATGGGATTCAGGCAAGGCTTGTTTCGGTTCACGAACACAATGAACATCGGTTACGGAACAGGCTCGTACGCGTCCTGAACGAAGGTGAATCGGTAGCGCTTGTGTCCGATGCCGGGACACCGCTGATCAGTGATCCGGGTTTCGGGCTGGTTAACGCCGCGTCCGATAACGGAATCGAGGTCATCCCTGTTCCGGGACCCAGTGCCGTGATCTGCGCTCTTTCTGTCTCGGG
>JANXGZ010000263.1 GCA_024958995.1 Methylococcales bacterium
GTTCTCTACCATCACCTGGAGCCCCGTCGGCCGAGCATGAAGTCCGACCGAGGACTTACCCGGCTTCTTCAGACACGCCCCAACACGGTCGCCATCGAAACCCGGAATGTCGAAGCGGTAAACCCGGGGAAGTTGGGCCTGGGTCGACAGGCCTTCGACCAAGTCCGTGCGGCAACAAAAAAGGCATTCAACCTGCCCGTGATCAATCGCAGGGTAATCGTCTGAAACGGGGCATCAGTTCCCGGCCGCGTCTTGTGGCATAAAAGCGAGGGTATTGCCGAAATGGCGCGACAATCGGTAGCCACGCTGTTGCAACGCGCTTTCCCAGGAGTCTCTGTGTTTTTTTTCGATGTACTGGTGCTCGTAAAGCAAGATCCCGGGAGCCAGGCGGTCAAAATCAATCTGTTTCAGGATTTCATGGTCGTATCCCTCTGTATCCACGAGCAACAGATCAATCCGGTGAATATCATGTTTTAACAGAAGGTCATTGAAGGAAATGCATTGCACCTTCTCTTTTACAACGTATTGCTCCAGATCGGGAATCGCCCACTTATGAGTCAGTAAGACATCCAGGTCAAACGTTCCCAAGCCGTTGCACCATTCGGGGAGAAACTCCACGTCTTCCCTCACCCGGTAAAAGTCGCGAACTTCATTTCGGTCCGAAATCGCCAGATTTTCGAACGACAGCCTATCGTTACCGGTGTAGTTTTGCTTCAACCGGTCGAAATAAACGGGAACCGGTTCCACCAGCACACCGCGCCAACCCGATTGCTTGACGAACGGGTAGATCGGGTCATAAATGACGCCGTCGTTGGCACCGATCTGAACAAAAAAAAGATCATCCTGATGTTCGGCGGCCCGACCCAGGATACGTTCTAGAGTTCTCCACCTGAGAACACGGCACAAACGGTCAAAGCCTTTGACCAGTAACAGGCGCAACCGGTAAAGGTTGCCGGGAAATTGCTCCATGAATCTAGACCCACATTCGGTTGAACAAATGATCACAAGTTGCCCATCATAC
This sequence comes from Methylococcales bacterium, assembly GCA_024958995.1. Taxonomy (GTDB): domain Bacteria; phylum Pseudomonadota; class Gammaproteobacteria; order Methylococcales; family UBA1147; genus UBA1147. Next base: position 1,022 of record JANXGZ010000263.1, read on the forward strand.
GTTCCCGGCGATCAATCCCTCAACACTCGGTTCGCCGCACAAACCGCCGCGACCAACTTCCGGATCCCTCCAAGCCTCGCGATCAAGCCGAGCCAACCGGCGTCATGCAACTGACAAACATGGCCGCCGCTTCCTGACGATCTTCGCTGTAATCGGCAAGCGGTCGCAGAGGGGACGAACGGCGTGGAATAGTCCTGGCCCCTGCCACCCGACAGGGTGTGCTGCAAAACTTGTCCAACCTTGCGGCCGACCTCATTGAAATGGTGCTATTAAACTTCTATCCTAGCCTTTCACAAGGAACGTCCATTGCGGAGTCCGGGATGCCAAACCTGTTGGGCAGTAAACTACTCGCCCAGATCGGTACGTTGCTCAGCATGACGATTGTATGCGTCGCCTTTTGGTTGATGTACGACATGCTGTACTCATTCAGTCTGAGTGACATTATCAGGGGCCTTGAGAAACTTTCGCCAACCTGGGTCCTGCTAGGCTTCGTGATCACCACCGCCAGTTACTTGACAGTAACCGGTTACGACGTGGTTGCCCTGCGTCACATCAAACGCAAGGTGCCCTATCCGCGGGCTGCCCTGTCTGCCTTCCTCGCATCCACCTTCGGAAACAACATCGGCTTTTCAATCCTGACCGGTACATCGATTCGTTACCGGATCTATAGCGGTAGCGGCTTGTCCGCTCTGGACATCGCGGGGGTCAGTTCGATGTGTGCACTGACCACCATCCTGGGCATGAGTTGCCTCTTTTCCTTGTCCATGGTCCTGCAGATCGGCAATCACCCGGCAACCATCGGCCCCCTCCCCGCGGTCGTCCTGCAGGCCACTGGCATCCTGATCCTGCTGCTGATCTCAGGCTATGTCATTCTTTCCGCGTATAACCCCCTGACACTGAAGTCCACGACCTGGTCGCTAAAAATGCCTTCGGCCGGAACCACGCTGACCCAGATTCTGCTGGCGACCACGAATCTGAGCCTTGTGGCCACACTGCTCTACGTGTTGCTTCCCATGGAAACCGATGTCGGCTACACGGAATTTCTGGGCGTGTTCGCCTTGGCCGTGATCGCCGGAAGCGCAAGCAATGTCCCGGGGGGTATCGGGGTCTTCGAGACCGTTGTTCTTGTCGGCCTTCCTGAAATTTCGCCTCCCGCGCTGCTCGGTTCCATTCTCCTATTTCGATGCATTTACTACCTGACTCCCCTCGCAGTTGCGGCGATACTACTGACTTACCATGAAACACAGCGGCAAAAACACCACATTGAGGGGCTGCAGGGATCGGTACTGGACGTGCTCGACGAGATTGGGCCGCAGATCATGACGCTGATCGTGATGCTGGCCGGAGCAATGCTCCTGTTTTCTGGTTCGATCCCGCTTGGGTTTGACCGTGATCTGCTACCCATGAAGGTCCCACTATTTCTGGTGGAACTGGCACACCTGTCAGGAGCGGCTGCGGGGGTCGGGCTCCTGATTTCGGGCAGAGGAATTTCGCGCCGCCTGGGCTCGGCATTAAGGCTGGCGTACAAACTGCTACTGGTCGGTATACTGACGTCACTGCTGAAGGGCTTCGGATACCGGGAAGCTATCGTGCTCTGCCTGATCCTGGGTCTACTCTGGCAGACCCGGTCCGAATTTCACCGGAAATCCGCGGTGCTTGAGGCTGGCATCCCTTTCAAATGGGCTTACCTTTTGTCCATCGTACTGGCTATCACCGTTTGGCTAGGCCTTTTTTCCTTCAAGGGTATTCCTTACTCCGATTCGCTCTGGTGGAACTTTTCGTACGACAACGACTTCTCCAGGTTTCTGCGTTCGCTGGTTCTGATCGTCGGGACCTGCAGCATCGTCGCCCACCTGGACGGATCAAAGCCCGATCCGCTTCCAGGTCCGCCGGGATCCGTCGTTCTATCACAGATCAGAAAAATCCTGGACAGGGAAGCGGGACTGATGGCCAACCTGGTACTGCTGGGCGATAAGCGAATCCTGTTCAGCCCGACCGGAAACGCCTTCATCATGTACCAGATCCAGAACAAAAGCTGGGTCGTCCTCGGAGACCCGGTGGGTCCGGAAGAAGAACACCGGGAACTGATCTGGGCATTTTACGAGCTTTGCAGCCGATACGGTGCCTGGCCGGTCTTCTA
>JANXGZ010000241.1 GCA_024958995.1 Methylococcales bacterium
CAACCTCCAGTCTGAAATGATGGATGCCTCCCTGTAACGAGCTAAAGGGTAATTCGGAAACGAACTCGATCGAGTGACCTGTCCCGGAGAAGGAAAAAACCTTGTCCTTCGAAGAAAAATCGTCGAACACGGGTCTTGCCGCGCTGATGTGATGTCGAAGGAAGTTGTGAACACTCAGCATCCGATCGACCTCGGCACCGCGCTTTTCTCCGGAATCCCAGATTCTGGCACCCATGCGGATGGTCCCGAACAGCAGTGTCATCATGATTGATAGCAGGGCCATGCCGATCAGAATCTCAAGAAGCGTGAAGCCGGCCTGGGGCCGTATTTGGACATGGCCTCGTAAACTGCTCATGGAGAGTTCACGGCTCAGGTCCCCGGGCCAAAGCGCAGGGTTTCGAGAAACACTCGGCGATTTTCCCAAGCGACCATGACTTGTACCTGGTACAGAGAAAGATCCAGCGAAGACGGATCGAGGTCTTCCAAGTTGTGCGGCTGGATCTTGATTGACCAGTCATAGACATTGTCGAACGCTCCGCTGCTTTCGCCGGTCTCGATTGGCTGAGTGTAACCGATGGTGGCCAGCGTTGATTCTGCCAGCACCAGAGCTCGACTGTATCGGTCGCCCATTGAAGCCAGTTCCAGCCCCTTGCTGAAGATCTGCATGAGGGTACCCAGTGATAGCGCAAGGATGGAGAATGCGACCAGTACTTCCAGTAAGGAAAATCCGGATTCGGCTCGCAGGGGGCGACCGGACAATTGCCGTCTTGTCGCGGGGTTTTCCATGATTTCAACCTTCGTGAGGCCCCTACTCAGATATTTCTGCAAGGACTTCAACATGCCCAGTGAGCCAGTTAACGTCCACCAGCCGTTTCCGGTTCCCGTTTTCCAGCGTAACCCGTCCGCCGGTTGACGAGCCGTCTGGGAAGAATCGGATTGTGCCGCTGTCCTGCCCGGTGAGTTCAGAATCGGCCGTTACGAGGCCCAGCCGAATCTCGTCTGGAATCGTGTAGATCTTGTTTTTGCCACTGATCTGGTAGACATTGGTTTCGACGTTGATGTTGAATGCAGTCTCGGTCGCCCTGGAGATAGCCCGGCCCCGGGCGTAGCGTAGCGATGAAGCAACCTCCCGGGCCGCGCTGCGCATCTGGATCGATCCAAGGCCAGCCGAGAGGTTAGGGACGACCAAACCCATCGCCATACCTGCGATGGTCAACACGATCAGTATTTCGATCAAGGTGAAACCCTGTACCGACCTCTCATGACCACTCCATGAGCAGGAATATCCCGCGTTCAAGGCAAAGGTTCCGCGATGGTGACGGAAGCAGGCAGGGAGCCCCTCGCCCATTCAATTATTCCCAGCTTGCGAGGTCCCGAGCTTCCCCTTCGCCACCTTCGCTGTTGTCGCTGCCGAGGCTGGTCAGGTCAAACTCGCCGTGTTCACCAGGCGAGCGGTAACGAAAGTCGTACTGCCAAGGATCCTTAGGAATCTTTTTCTTACGCATGTAAGGGCCGTTCCATCCCATTACGTTGGCCGGCTCCTCGACCAGCGCCACCAGTCCTTCATCGCTCGTTGGGTAGCGGCCAACATCCAGCTTGTACATGTCAAGGCCGGTCGAGAAATCCTCGATCTGAAGCTTGGCGGATTTGCTCTTGGCTTCGCTCAGGTGTTTCATGACCTGCGGTCCCACCAGGCCCCCGAGCAGGCCGATAATGGTCAGTACAACCAGCAACTCGATCAGGGTAAAGCCAGACTGGCGAGCAGTCGGCTCGCTTACAAACAAAGCGTTGTTTCTATTCACAAGCAGTGTCCTTTCCGGGGTTGGGAAGCTTTAACATATCGTCTGTTCCGGGCCGAGTCAAAAGGCCAGGTCGTTGACACTCAGAATCGCCATCAGGATGGAAATGATGATCCCTGCGATCATCAGCCCAAGGGTGACGATCAGGATGGGTTCGAGCATAGTGAGCATGCGTTCGATGGTGACCTTGATTTCGTGATCGTAGGTATGAGCAACCCTATTGAACATGGTTTCCAGATTACCGGTTTCCTCTCCCAAACGGATCATTTGTAAAGCCATTTTGGGGAACAGATTCGACTCCATCAGCGGTGTGCTCATGTTGCCGCCTTCCTGAAGGCTGTGAGAGGCCTTTTCGACAACCTGGGCAATGACCTGATTACTGAGCGTTTCCTTGGCGATCGAAAGCGCGGTCATGAGCGAAACACCGTTGCCAAGCAGCGTTCCCAGCGTGCGGCTCAGGCTCGCAACCTCAATCTTGGTGATCAGGTCGCTGACCAGTGGCATGGCCAGTACGCGCTGATCCCAAGCGGGACGTGTGTCCAGGTTGGAAAACTGGCTGCGGATGTAGACATAAACCGAGAATCCGCCAACTAGAATAATCCACCACGAATCCTGCAGGAATTCGGACAGGGCGACAACCACTTGGGTTGGTATCGGTAACTCCTTCCCTGCACTTTCGAACATTTCCTGGAACTGGGGTACCACGAAAGTCAGCAACATCATCAGCGAAAGAACTGAAATGGTGACCAGGATCATCGGGTAAATCAACGCGGTGGAAACGGAACTGCGCAGTTCCCTGGATCGTTCCAGGTATTCTGACAGGCGCTCAAGAACGCCTTCCAACCCACCACCGGCTTCTCCAGCCCGGATCATGTTGATGTAGAACCTGGAGAAGCAACCCGGCTGCGATTCAAGTGCCTCGGAAAATGGTGTTCCCTCGCGGATCTG
>JANXGZ010000076.1 GCA_024958995.1 Methylococcales bacterium
TGACCAATTAGTTTTTCAATTTCTTGGGTACTTGCCGACATACGTCTCTCCGAAAATCAGTACCGGGTCAATCCCGGGACAAATGGTCCATCCTTACCGTGAATTCGCCTGGCACCGGTGTCTTTTCGCAACAGGCCAGATCTGACAGCGACACTGCCTCCAGGGCCGCCTTGATCGCCTGGTTGATGGCTGTCCAGTTTCCGCGAATCTCACAGTTTGCCGACTGCTGGCACGAATCATCCGAAATACTGCACTCGGTCAGGGCAATCGGCCCCTCGATTGCCTGAATAATCTCGGCCACGGAAATTTGTTCGGACGAACCATTGAGGAGATAGCCTCCCTTGGCCCCGCGCACCGAATGTACTACGCCGGCCCGCGCCAAAAGCTTGAGCAACTTGCTCACTGTCGGAAACCCAACGCTCGTAGCCTGGGCAATTTCAGCTGCCGCATGGATCTCGCCCTCGTCGTGCGTCATGTGACTCAGCACAACAACCGCGTAATCCGTCAATTTACTCAATCGCAACATAAATATTGCCCTCAAAACTATTAGTACTATTTTAGTCCTATTTAAGCCCACAGTAAAGCACTGGGTTTTTAAACGACAGCTAATAGTTCAGCTACAGGCCTGTATAGAATTCAGCTTATTGCCCCAGCATAGTTGATTTCGATCATCGAGCATTTGATTGCAACCTGCTACAATCCTTGAGACAATTCGAGATTGTATAAATTTGGGGACGGTTAAATTGTTTGAAAAATTAGAATCTTGCTTCACATTCCTTGCGCCCTGCGAGCTTACAGACTACATCACTGACTTTTTTACCTACGGCGCGCCTTTGGTCGGGATCTACTTCATTCTTCAGTATCTCCGTAACTTGGGCAAGGAATAACTGACAACACTTGGTAAATCTTTCTTTCCTGTTCGCATGGGAGAGGAAAACACGGACTGGCAGGAATTCGTAAAACGCTGGAGATCATAGCCGGACCGGTTTTTAGTTGGGTAGAATGCCCCAAAATTTTTACGCTTAGCCCAGAGGTAACTTCCGCGCCTTGTACGGTCAGCTCAAGAAAATTCCTAATAGAAGTAACTACAAACTTCTATCTGAAACGGTCTATTTGGGTAAGCCCCGAATTAGGGGTTGGCTACAGATCAGGGACACCTCATTACACCAACCGGAAAAGAAACCGCGGATGATGCGACACTTGAGCGGATTTTCCTTGTCCATTATGAATCTTTCCACCGCTTCCAGTTGTTGCCGGTATCTGGTGTAGTTTACCCAACCTTCACATGCAACAAGTTACACTTGTGGCCTAATAATGCACTCTATGGGAGATAAAAAATGAAACAACCAATTGTTTTGGTCATTTGCGCCGTGGTTGGCTATTTCGTGCTCAAAACAGGCTGTACACAGCATGACCCTACGTACAACTACAAAAACAAAACCTTTACCTCCGTACGCACGGATTGGTTTAAGGATGAAGAAAAAGCTAGAAAAGCCGCGAACAACGAACGCGAGCGCAAGTCAGACCGCGCATGCAGAAAAGACCGTTACGGATGGCATCTGGATAGTATTATCGACAACGGTAAAGTGGTTTGTAAAACCGGTCCTAGAGGACATGCTTGTCAAAGCGTAGATGTTCTCGTGAAATGCATACAATCTGTTGAACGATAACAGCAAGCTTTAATACCGAAGATCAGTAAATGACGAATCTCAGCGACCAAGTAGAGTGCCTTGGTCGCTGAGCGACCACCGCCATTGCAACGCTCGGTGATGTTTCGAACCAGGGTGGAATTGCACTGACAACCAGTAGCGGCCTGTTCAAACACTGGGCTGAGCGGAAACATCCTGGTACCGATCAGGCCCATCGGAGCCCTTCGATTCGACCCAACCCAGCCAGGGCGCACCCCACTGAAATCCAGCCCTTCTGTAAAATGACGCTTTGATTGCATTTTCCAGAATGCTTGATGTAATCCGGCGATCCTCTTCCTGAGCTAAAATCAAGTCCGCATGAGCCGGTCACTGCCACATGCAAAAATGTCATTCAAGATCTCCTTTACTGATCCTATTTCCTCACGTACTAATACTATTATCAGTCTTCAGCTCTGGTGCAATAGCTGCTTCGTTCAGTACCGAGATCATCGATTCGCTCAAAGGAAACTGGGGGCAATTCAAGCTCAATGCGAACTGGCGTTACGCAAACGTCGACCAGGAAGGCAAGGAGGTGGCCAAGGGTGACCCGATCCGCCTCCGATTCGGCTACTTGAGTCCAAAGATCTTCGAGTTCCAGGCTTTTGCGGAATTCGAAGGCAATACACCGGTATTCGAGTACCAATACGACAGTAAGCGCAACGGCAAAACCCAGTTTCCGGTGGTCCCCGATCCACAGGTGGCGGAATTGAATCAGGCATGGCTTTCCTATACTGGTCTGCCCGATACCGTGGTAAAAGGTGGCCGACAACGCATCACGTGCGACAACGTGCGCTGGATCGGTGCCATACCCTGGAGACAGATGGAACAAACTTACGATGCCGTATCGCTGGTTAATAAGTCCATCCCGAATACAGAACTACACGGCGCTTTCATCTGGAATGTTCTGGATGTTTTTTCCCATAGAATTAGCATGACCACGCCCTTTTTGAATCTGTCACTCTCGTTTCCTAAGATCGGCAAACTGATCACCTACGCCTACTTACTGGATTACAAGATTCCAGATACGAAATCCACGCAAAGTTATGGCGTTCGGTTCGATGGTAAAAGAAAGGTGATGGGTAATCTGGAAGCACTCTATACAGCTGAATTCGCCTATCAACGCGATTACAAGGACAACCCAAACCGGTACAACGCCTACTACCTTCATTTCATCGGAGGGTTCCAGATACCTCAACTTCCCTGGAACGGCGTGACCGATTTTACGGCCAAGATCGGTTGGGAACAGCTCGGTTCGGACAATGGGGTGGGACTGCAAACCCCATTGGGTACCAATCACGCATTCAACGGATGGGCTGATAAATTCCTCACCACCCCGTCGCAGGGAATCCACGACATGTACGGAACACTGTCGACCCAAGTCCACGGAATCAAGCTGATGGCGGTTTATCACCAGTATGATTCAGCAATTGGAAACATCGACTACGGCCATGAAATCGATGCGCTGGCGGTCAAGAAGTTTGCCGGGCACTACACTGTGATGTTCAAGTATGCTAATTACTCCGCCCAAAACCATGCAACGGATACCCAAAAAATCTGGATGTCCGTGGGCGTGGATTTCTAAGCAGGTCTACTTGTCCAATGTCTACCTGGCCAGGTAGCCGAAACAAGCCACCGACTCCGGGGAAGTGACAAACGAATCCGGCAAGGTCTTCGCACCGTTCAGCAGAATAGTGCCATATCGACCCCTAGTCGTTTCCTTCCCCAGTTTCCGGGTTCCCGCTCAAACACCCCGGCACAAACGGTTTGGCAGGAACGGCAACGCCCTTTTGCATCAAGATTCCAGTCTGAAAGCTGGTACCAGTCGCGCCCGATCAGGATTTCATCGCAGCCGGTACAATAGGTACTGTCAGCGGCCTGGTCATGAACATTGCCCACATAGACGTACCTGAGCCCATTATCCATTGCGATTTTTCTTGCCCTGCGAAGGGTCTCCAACGGCGTACGGTCTTTGTCTCGCATTTTCCAATCGGGATGAAAAGCGGAGAAATGCAGTGGCACATCAATACCCAGATGCTCAGAAATCCACCGGCTGAGTCGTTCCAGTTCAGCATTGCTATCGTTTTCATCCGGAATCAGCAACGTGGTGATTTCCAACCATACCTTCGTCTCATGCCTGATGTATTCGAGGGTTTCGAGAACAGGAACAATACCTGATCCGGTGACCTTGCGGTAAAACCGGTCGGTAAAGGCTTTCAGATCGACATTGGCAGCATCCATGTAACGATAGAATTCCATCCTGGGTTCAGGACAGACATATCCCGCCGTCACCGCAACCGAACGAACACCTTTCTCACTGCAGGCCCTCGCCACATCAATCGCGTACTCGTGAAAAATCACCGGATCGTTATAGGTATAGGCAACACTCCGGCACCCGAGGTCTTGGGCCGCCCTGGCGATCATCTCGGGAGACGCCTGGTCCATCAGCCTATCCATTTCCCGCGATTTGCTGATGTCCCAGTTCTGGCAGAACTTGCAGGCCAGATTGCAGCCGGCTGTGCCGAAAGACAGCACAGGCGTACCAGGTAGAAAATGTGCCAACGGCTTTTTTTCGATCGGGTCAACAACAAAGCCGCTGGACCGTCCCCAGGTCGTCAGTACTACTTCTCCGCCTCGGTTGGCCCGCACAAAGCACAAACCGCGCTGCCCCTCCCTGAGCCTGCAATAACGCGGACACACCCTGCACTCGACCCTCCCATTACTCAGGCCTCTCCAGTAACGGGTTGAAACGGTATTGGTCTCGATGGAGATTCCAGCCAATGATAACCCCGAATTTACGGCACCGATCCGATTCTGAACGTTCACTTCCTCAGCCGCAAGAAAAGCTGCTTGAACTGGCCTTTGCCGGTAACGATAATGAACCAATGCTTTGTCGAAAACCGGGATGAGCTTGCACTTTCCCAGAACACCCGGGGATCGCAAGAGTCAACAGAAGATATTCATTTACAGAGAACTCTGTCCATGATTCAGCCCCGAATCCGACTCCCCACTGTTTCCGGCACCTTCTACCCGGAGGACCCGTCAGCCCTGAGTGCCATGATCAAAACCCTCCTGCAGCTAGTGACACCGGAAGACCTAGCCCCGAAAGCGATCATCGCGCCCCATGCCGGCTACGTCTACTCTGGCCCGATCGCGGCCAGCGGCTACGCAACGTTGAAGAACCGGGACAACCTTGTCGAGCGGGTCATTCTGATCGGCCCATCGCACCGGGTCGGTTTCGACGGGCTGGCGCTCAGCAGCGCCGATTTCTATTCCACGCCACTGGGGGATGTTTCGATTGATCGCGGAGCCATGGACCTGATCCTGCAACTCCCCTTTGTCGAGGTTCGTGACGAAGCCCACCGGGACGAACACAGCCTGGAAGTCCAACTACCCTTTCTTCAGGAAATCCTGGGCTCATTCCAACTGGTTCCAATCGTCGCTGGAAAGGCATCGGCGAGACAAGTCGCAGAAGTGCTGAACCTCTTGTGGGGAGGTCCGGAAACACTGATTGTCATCAGTTCGGATCTCAGCCATTACCACGATTATGTGGCTGCTCGAAAAATGGATACAGCCACTTCCGAAGCCATCGAATCGCTGAACTGGAAAAAACTCGATGAGGATGCGGCTTGCGGCAGAATTCCAATCAGCGGCTTGCTTTACGCGGCTCGTATCCGAGGAATGCGGGGGATCACGCTTGATCAGCGCAATTCGGGTGATACCGCGGGCTCCAGAAACCGAGTCGTCGGGTACGGCACCTATCTCTTCTTCGAAAAAGAATGAGCCCTTCTTACCAGGCTTTCCGCCATGAACTGATCGAACTTTGTCTGGCCGCTATCCAGCACGGCCTGGATAGCAATAAAAATCTTGCCGTCACAACTTCGAACCATGATCCATTTCTTCGCCGGCACAGGGCAACCTTTGTTACATTGCTCAGCAAGAATTCTCTTCGTGGTTGCATCGGGTCCATAACAGCAAAGCGGGAACTGGTGGTCGATCTGGCAAGAAACACTCATGCTGCCGCATTTTACGACCCACGCTTCCCGGCGGTCACTGCCGGAGAACTGGATGAGCTGGATATCCACATCTCGATCCTGAGCACACCCGAACCAATCGACTTCGATTCCGAGCCGGAACTGGTCCGCAATCTAAGACCGGGTAAAGACGGTCTAGTCCTGGAAGAGGGAGGCAAGCACGGAACCTTTCTGCCTTCGGTCTGGGAATCGATCCCGGACCCCGGAGAATTTTTCCTTCAGCTCAAGCGAAAAGCCGGCCTTGCACCGAAGCACTGGTCGGAAGGAATCAGTGTTTCCCGCTATACCACCGAAATCATTACCCGTTTTGGCTAATCCTGCCGTTACCCTCGAAGTTGCTACCCTTGACGAAACCTGCACCTGGCAATGGACAAACACCTTTGCCGACGCCATAACCCGTTGTAAAATCTCTTTACCCAGAACCGAAAAACGGATCCCCTTTCTTGAATCCACGAGACGATCCACGAAATTTTCCCACCCGCTTCTTCCGCCTTGTCGCAAACTCGGCCTTAAACCGCGTTCGGAATATCTATTTTATGACTCGTGAATCGCTGGGCTATACCAAACGGGACGAAGTGGTCAGCCGGGTAGTAAGAGCAAGAGACAGCCTGGAATCAGCAAAGGGGCATTTTGAAACGGCACTGTATACCTTCAGCGCAACAAGCGACTTCAATGAGGGCTCCTTGAAGACCCATTACCTGAAACTGAAACAAGAGCTGGAAACCAGCAGCAGTCAGGCACAGGAAGTCTCAACCCGGATTCGTGGGGTGGAAGCGGTCTGCGCTGCATTATTCGATGAATGGGAACTGGAGCTGACTGAATACAGTAACCGTCAGTTGAAAAGTACCAGCAAGCAGCAACTGAAACAGGCCAGGCAACACTACAAGCGACTAATCATGGCCATGCACAAGGCGGAGGCAAAAATCAGTCCCGTTCTGTCCGCATTCAAAGACCAAGTTCTTTTCCTGAAACACAACCTGAATGCACAGGCAATCGCGTCACTTCACCAAGAACTGCGAACGATCGGCATTGACATTGCATTGCTCATCAAAGCCATGGAAAACTCCATCATCGAAGCGAACGTTTTCATGGATTGTGTAATCGACAAGAAAGCCTTGCCGCAAGGCTGATTTACCGGCCCATCAGACAAGCGCCGGCCCAGTGTTCAAAGGTTCCTCGATCGAAGACCATGCAACCAGTAACCCGAGCGAAACAGCTGTATGCTTGGTTAACCCTGTTCCCACGGCAGGTTGTTAAAACGCCAACCGCCCAGATTACCGCGATGTTTGTTCTCGTCCAGCGGACCTTCGAACCCCTCGTCGACGTTAACCAACGTCTTGTACCCCGCCTGCTGCAAAGCCCGGGCTGCATCCATCGATCGTTGTCCGCTGCGACACAAAAGCAAAACCGGGGTATTCCTGTCCGGCACCCCGCGTTCAACTTCGGAGACAAAGTCTGGATTCAGCTCCCATGAAGGGGCTTCCTTCCACGGGATGAGTACCGCTCCAGACGGATGTCCGACAAAGGAATGCTCTATCCTGGTTCGCACATCGACCAGAACGGATTCCGGATTTTTATTCATGAACTGCCAGGCTTCGGCCGGCCTCAGGTTCTTGATTTCTGACATTTAATATTACCTCTTCTCGACATCATCTTGTTCAACGGCATTCAGGGGTTTCTGACCAACCAGCAATGCCTCGTTGCGAAAGCCTCTAGCCCGGTCACCTGTTTGTCCGGCTTCGCAATAGGCACGTAAGATCAGATCTTCGAAGGTCGACGCAAGTTCGTTCTCTCGCAGCAGGTACGCGGAATTCACAGGGCCAATGGCCGGATCCTTGTCTGCTACAAAGGTCTGGAAATACAGCAACCCTCCAGGACGTAGTGCAGCGGCCAGGGACCGGTTCATGTTCCGGTCAAGAAAGCGGCTCACAACCACCACATCGAAGGAAGATTGAGGCATTGGCTCCTTTTCGAGATCACGCACTTCGCATACAAGATCCAGTTGATCATCCGCCGCAACCTGTCTTAATCGCGCGATGGCCACGGCCGATAAATCCCAGGCTGTAGTACTCAATCCACGCTCAGCTAGAAAAAGGGCATTTCCTCCCAGGCCGCACGCGAGATCCAAAGCCCTGCCCTGCCCGGGCAGTAGATAATCGTATTGCTTCAGAACCAGGGCCGGTTCCGGACGCCCATTTGCGGACGCCTTACCGTAAATGCCATCCCATTTATCCTGTATCGGATGCATCAATCACCGCTCTGTCCGAGGATCACTTTCTCTCCTTAAAGCGAATACCAAGTGCATGTAGTTTCCTGTACAGATGAGTCCGCTCCATCCCGATCGAGGCCGACAACTTTGCAACACTTCCCCCGTTGCGCGCGAGATGAAATTCCAGGTAAGCCCTTTCGAACGTTTCCCGGGCTTCCTTAAGTGGCAGATCATAAAATTCCGCGTGCCCCGCAGCCTGTCCCGTGGAGTTGTAGCCAAGCGCCGTTTTCACCTCTTCTCCCTCAATCAGTTCACCGGTTCCCAAAATCAGTAGACGCTGTACGAGATTCCTCAATTCCCGCACGTTTCCGTTCCAGACATGGTTGCGAAGAAAATTCTGGGCCGGCACTGTAAAGCGGCGGAACAAGAGTTTTTCCTTGGTTACGAAGAAATCAACGTAGAAAGCCAGCAGATCGGGTATGTCCTCGCTATACTCTCTCAAGGGAGGGATTCTCAGGGATACCACATTGAGCAGGTAATAAAGGTCCCGACGGAAACGCCCACCATTGATTTCATCTTCCAGCGACCTTCTGGTGGAAGCGATGACCCTGACGTCAACATTGACCTGCTCGCTTCCTCCGACTCGCAGAAAGGATTGTGACTCCAGCGCACTGACCAGGCGAAGCTGGGTTTCATCATCCAGATCGCCCACCTCACCGAGATACAGCGTTCCCGCATGAGCCTGTTCCAGAAGCCCGTAATGGATCTTCCCGGCCTCTTCCTTGCCGAAAAATTCCACCGCGGAATATTCCGGGGCAATCGTACCGACCGCGACGTCAATGAATGGACCGTCCTTGCGCAGACTGTTGGAGTGAAGATAGTGAGCGAAGGTTTCTTTACCACAGCCTGACTCACCGATCAGGAGCACACTGGTATCATGCTGCGCCAGTTTCTTGACCTGTTCCTTAAGGCGTTCGATCGCAGCACTTTTACCGACTGGCTCTATGTACTGGTGATCGGCATGTTTCAACCCCAGGTATTCTTGCTGCAGACGGCTGGTTTCCAGTGCCCGTTCGACGGTCAGCAGTAATCGGGAAAGGGACAGCGGTTTTTCTAGGAAATCGTAGGCGCCGAGACGGGTCGCTTCAACAGCAGTGTCCACCGTACCATGCCCGGACATCATGATGACCGGGGAAGGATCACTGCCGGCTTTCAACCACTCCTTGAGCACGCTGATTCCATCACTGTCGGGCATCCAGATATCCAGCAGAATCAGATCCGGCTTCCTGGTCTGCCAGGCAGACCTGGCCGCCTCGGCATTTTCAGCAACCGATACTTCGTAACTCTCGTCCTCGAGAATATCCTGCACCAGTTCCCTGATTTCCGGTTCATCGTCAACCACCAAGATATAGGGTTTAGCCACTTGCATTCTCCTGATCCTGAATGTTCGTCGCATCCGCTACCGGCAAAACAGGCAACCTGACCACAAAAGCCGCTCCCGCCCGGTAATCGGGATCAACGATGATAATTCCCCCGTGCTCTTCTATGATCTTTTTCACAATGGCCAGTCCAAGGCCAGTTCCTTTCATCTTGTCGGTAACGTAAGGATCAAACACCCGATCGACCCGGTCCACGGGAATACCAGGTCCATTATCTTCAACCCGCAGTTCGATGCCAACCGAACCCTGCTCTACCCACTGTCTGGTCGAAACAACGATCTTAGCATCCTGTGTTGATACCATCGCTTCGGTTGCATTCTTGAAAAGGTTGTGCAGGACCTGGCGTATCCTTACCGGATCCGCTTCGACCTGCGACAATCCCTGTTCTAGACGTGATTTTACAAGAATTGACGATTGAAACGAATAAAGAACGAGGACTTCCTCAATCAGCTTGTTCAGATCCAACAGCACGGTTTTCTGACGTGATGGACGAGCATAATCGGAAAACGCATTGACCATGCTTTTCATCGCCTCGAC
>JANXGZ010000130.1 GCA_024958995.1 Methylococcales bacterium
CCTGTATGGAAAAGACATCTTCAATAAATGTTTATCTTTCGGTCTCATTACTACGCTGGCCGTTGTTCTTGCCCTCAGTAAGGTCCCTTCCCTCGCTGTGTGAATAACCCTCAGGCCGTTTTTTCCGTGCTCTTTTAGCATTCCGACTATATTGGTTATGAGGGTGTGTTCCTCGCCCGGTACCTACAGGCTCCCGAGCCGAGCCAATCGATAATAGGAACGATGGGCCGATTCTATAAATCAAGCCGTTAGCAACTACGATATACTCGGTACAAATGATCCATTGGCGGTCCATTTGTGATCGCCGGTCCGGAAAGGCGGGGCATCAGGGTTCTATCGGATGATGCAGCTACCGCAGGAGGAGATTTACGGTTTTGCAATCACCGGTTCTCCCGAATGACCGCTGAAACCGCTGGATTGATGCCATGAGATTACAGAGCAAAATCCTGTTGACACTGTTGCCGGCCGTCATGCTCTCCCTACTGGCAATAGGCGGAATTTCCTACCATCTAATTACCGACCACGCGAAATCTGTGCTGGAAGCCCAGCGTGATCATCTGTTTGCCAATACCATCCAGGACTTTACAGATTTCCTGGAAAAAGCCGAGGCAACTACAACGGCTTTCTCCCGAATGAAACTGTTGCGGCACTACCTGGCGAATGCGGAGGAGAGGGGTCATCGGGATCAATCCGCGGTGGTTCGGCGTTTTCAAGCCATCCAGGATGACCATCCCCAGTATTACGAGATCCGATTGTTCAGGGAAGATGGAACGGAAGATATACGCGTGGTCAGTCGAGACATTGACAACCGAACGCAGAACGAAAAAGAAATGCCTTATTTCGAAAGGCTGCTCCAGAATAGTGAATCCGTTACCCGCGTGCTTTTCAGGAATCCGGACAACCACGAATGGGCCATACTGATTGCGCAGCAGATTCTGTCTAAAGGCACTTCGATGGATACCTTGAATGATTCAACGGCGACGCGGGCATTCCTCGCATTGACCATTGATCTGGACATTCTACAGAAACTGAGTAACCGATCGAGACTGGGGAAGAAAGGCTTCCTGTATTTTGTCGATGGGACCGGCGAAGTCCTCGTGAAACCGTCCGGCGGTCCGGTATTGCCCGACCTAGTCAACCCACAAACAGTGTTGCGCGCCGATCCAGAGAGGCCCTCGTTTGTTCGCGTAGAGGGAGAATACAGGGTTTCTGGGCAACACCTTTGGGATGATATCTACGGAGTAGCCGTGGTACCGGCTGTCGAGTTTTCAGACCTGGCGATGGAGGTTATCCGGGTCCAGATTTTTATTGCGGTTATGCTGCTAGTAGCAGCGGCGCTATGGTTTCATTCGTATATTGAAAGACGGTTTTTGGTGCCGGTACGGCATCTCGCCAGCCTAACCCAAGCGATTGGACGGGGTGATCTGGAAACCAGGGTGGATGTTCATTCGGATGGTGAGATCGGTGAACTGGCTGCCAGCATCCGGGAAATGAGCGAAAATCTCAAACTAAGCCAGCAGCGGGAAAAGAAGCTGGCCTATTTCGACGAGCTGACGGGCTTGCCCAACAGGTTCTCGTTGAGACAGCAACTGGACAAGCTGATTAGGAAAAGTGAACGAAATGGTCAGCAATTTGCCACGATGTTCATTGATCTTGACGATTTCAAGAATATCAATGACGCCTTGGGACATGATTTCGGAGACCTCCTGCTGCAGGAGGCTGCAGACCGGATCAGGACAAACCTGAGGGCCGGGGACGTCATTACCCGTGATTCTTCCGATAACGATGCGGCGCAAAGCATGCTGGCCCGGCTGGGGGGCGACGAATTCACGGTTTTGCTGACGAGTATCCATGGCGCGCATGACGCTTCGCGAGCGGCCAAGCGTATCCTGGGGGCTCTAGCCAAACCCTTCCAGTTACAGAATCATCAGGTTTACGTCGGTGCCAGCATCGGGATCTCGATTTTCCCGGGAGACGGAGTCAGCGCAGAGCAACTGTTGAAGAATGCCGATGTGGCGATGTACGAGGCGAAGAAAAGCGGCAAGAATAATTTCCAGTACTTTACCCCGCTATGAATGCATCGGTAGTTCAGCATCTAGGGAAATAGGGTTCTAAAGATCATGAAACGGCATCCATATTTTTCAACATTGCAGCAGCAAATGGTGATGAAGGAATAGTAGAGAAACCGGTGCCGACTTGATCAGGAAATGGAACACGGAGTGTTCATTGGTGGATTGGACTGCGACTTGATTTCTGGCAGATACAAATCCGTAGATTAGAGTCATCGCAGGCCTAAATTAGGAATCAGAGGCGGATCACTGGTTACCCTGCATCCGTTCGAAAATGTCGATGTTTGAAGTTGAAGGCACAGTTTGGAGCAGAAAATGAACCCGGAAGAAAGATGCGCGT
>JANXGZ010000009.1 GCA_024958995.1 Methylococcales bacterium
TGAGCTAGTACGTTCCCGTCCGCAATCACGTGCCATTGTCTGTGGCCACATCCATCAGGCCCTTCATTTACGCGAACGGGGCCTCGAGATATTCGGAACACCGTCCACCTGTTTCCAATTCAGACCCGACAGCGAAAAATTTGCCCTGGATGAACTGGGGCCTGGATACAGACGTCTGAGCCTTTTTCCCGATGGGCGAATCGAAAGCGAAGTCTATCGGCTGCCAGGGAACCCCCGCGGGCTTGACCAGTCAGCCGCAGGTTACTGAAGATTGCAACTCGACCTAACGAAAAGTAGGTACGGCTCTCTGAGACAGGTATCCCTTCGGATTCACCGGAACCGTATCCAACAACAACATCGCGCCAAGTTCAGAAAGTGCCTTGCGATAAACACCACGCTTAAAGAACACGACTTCATCTGCCGGCAACCAGTAATTGACCCAGCACCAGTCATCAAACTCGGGTTTATCTGAACAGTCAAAGCGAACACAGCCTTCACCCGACATCATCTTCAAAATAAACCAGATCTGTTTCTGGCCTATACAGACCGGATAGGAATGTTTGCGGATATAACGTTCGGGAAGGTTGTAGTGAAGCCAACCATCGGTTCGGCCAATCACTTCAACGTGATCCGCTGTCAAGCCGATTTCCTCGTACATTTCACGAAACATGGCGTCTTGCGGATCTTCATGTTCCCTGATACCACCCTGGGGAAATTGCCAGGAATCCATCCCGGTTCGACGAGCCCAGAACACACGACCGTCCGAATGACAAAGGACTATACCCACGTTCTGCCTATAACCCTCTGAATCAATCACTCTTTCATCCCGAATCAGGCGTTTTTACTATGTTGCCTTGGCTGTCCATGCTTTCTTTAACGGAATTCTGCACTCTGCATGATGTCGGCTAGGTCGCCCTGTTTCCATAGCCGGTACCTTCTAACTTAAGCATCCATTAAACAGAAAAGCGTTTACATTTTCAATCGGCACACTATCCTATTGGGCTTTTGATGAATCGGAACCTGACACCGGTGAGCCTCGCCATATTCGATCTGGACAATACACTGATCAGTGGTGACAGCGATTACCTGTGGGGTCAGTTTCTGGTCGAACAGGGTATCGTCGACAAAACTTACTACGAATCAGAAAACGCCCGGTTTTACCAAGAATACAAAGCAGGAACACTCGACATCCGGGTCTTTCTGGCTTTTGCCTTGGCGCCCTTGGCAAACTATCCTAGGAAAAGGCTCCATGAATGGCGCAACCGTTTCATTGACGAGAAGATCAAACCCATCATGCTTCCCAGTGCGCATAACTTGATCAGGCGACATTTCGATGCCGGCGATACCCTAGTGTGCATTACCGCCACCAACAGCTTCGTCACCGAACCCATCATTGCCCTTTACGGAATCCCCAATGTCCTTGCTACCGTTCCGCAACAGGTCAACGGGCAATTTACCGGCCAGGTAACCGGAATCCCCTGCTTTCAGGAGGGCAAGGTAAGCAACCTGGATCAATGGCTGAAGAAAACCGGGCACACACTGGAAAACAGTTGGTTCTACTCCGATTCCCACAATGATCTACCGCTACTCGAGCGGGTTGATCATCCGGTCGCCGTTGACCCGGATGACAAACTACGTCAAATCGCAGCAAAAAATGATTGGCCGGTCATTTCGCTACGCGGTCAACCGGCAAACTAGCCGGCAGACACACCGGACGCCAATCGGACCGCCTTCAATTGGCGCCCGGATTATCATCCCGGAACCGCGCGGCCTTCGAATCAATTTCCTATGACTTTCGCAAACACTGCCGGAACACCTACCGGACAACATAGGCATTGCTTCCCGGGCGCTCTATTCCAGAGCATCCGCCATTTATTTTTTTCGTACAAAGAAAGTCTGGATTCCTTCCTGTTCACAGTGTCCCAGAATCTGATGGCCCGTCTGCTCGGCATAAACTCCGATATCGAGATATGCAGTAGGATCGGTGGCAAGCATCCGCACGACTTCGCCGCTCTGCATTGCGGAGAGCGCTTTTTTCAGTCTTAACAGTGGCAGCGGGCAATTCAAACCACTCGCGTCCAGTTCATGATCGAATGCCACCATACCTATATCCATCAGAGTTTAATGCTTACGGGGAAAGCTGAAATAATGGCAAATTATACCTCGATACTCCTTTCCTGCATCCCTAGTCATACGGTCCATATCCAGGGAAGTACATTGAAACCCCCAATTCCAACCAACTCGGCTGTAATCAACCCATTTTAGTTCACGCAGATGCTTTAACTTTTGCAACCAGTAATGCTAGAATCCCGCCCATTATTCTATCCATACCTCTACGCTTCATGACTACGAATACAGGATGTCCGTAAAGCCGAACGAGCAACCCAAATCGACTCACGTAATCGAGTTGAAAGCGGGAGCCTTTACACTACCTGTTCTCAGACTCCTGAAAAATCAGCCTGAAGGAATTTTAAGAGAACTTCAGGAGAAGGTTGACCAAGCACCTGGCATGTTCCAGAATGCGCCGCTGGCGCTTGACATCAGTTCGCTTCCGAACGATGTCCATCCATCCGATCTGAGTGCCCTTGTTAAGCAGATCGCCAGCATGGGAATCAAGCCCATCGGCGTCCGCGGCGGAACAGCGGATCAGCAACGTTCGGCCCGCCATGCCGGCCTTGCGGTCTTGTCCGAAAGCCGGCCAGAACCGAAACCTGCCGTCGATCTGGAAACAGTCAAAGCCACAGCGGTCGAACAACCCGCAGCAACGCCTGCGCCATCCGTATCAACTGAAGCCGTGGCGTCAAGACTGGTCGCGCTGCCGGTCCGTTCCGGCCAGCGCATCTACGCCCGGGACGCAGACCTGATCATACTCTCCACGGTCAGTGCCGGTGCCGAAATCATGGCAGACGGCAACATTCACGTGTACGGCACCCTGCGGGGAAGGGCCTTGGCGGGGGTCAAGGGCAACCTCAAGACCCGAATTTTCTGTAGTGATCTGCAAGCCGAACTGGTGTCAATCTCCGGTCAATATCAAGTCAGCGATGGAATTGACCATGCCCTCAGCGGAAAACCAGTGCAGATCTATCTTTCCGGCGAATCCCTCGTCATCGAAGAACTTTGAACCGGCCTGATCAAATTGCCACTGGAGGATCAAACCTTGGCTAGAACTATTGTAATAACTTCGGGTAAGGGTGGGGTCGGAAAAACCACGACCGCCGCATCAATCGCAATGGGCCTTGCCCAGAAAGGACACCGAACCGCCGTGATCGATTTCGACGTGGGTCTGCGCAACCTGGACTTGCTAATGGGCTGTGAACGCCGCGTGGTTTATGACTTCGTGAACGTAATCAACGGTGAGGCAAAAATCAACCAGGCACTGATTCGGGACAAGAGATCTGAAAACCTGTTCATTCTTCCTGCGTCGCAGACAAGAGACAAGGATGCTCTGACCCAGGACGGCGTTGGCCGTGTGCTTAAAGAATTGTCTCAAAACTTCGATTACATCGTCTGCGATTCACCAGCAGGAATTGAACGCGGAGCAACCCTGGCCATGTATTACGCCGATGACGCCATTGTCGTAACCAACCCGGAAATATCATCGGTCAGGGATTCGGACCGGATGCTGGGCATCCTGGCAAGCAAGTCCAGGCGGGCAGAGAAAAAC
>JANXGZ010000042.1 GCA_024958995.1 Methylococcales bacterium
TCGAGACCGATCCTTGCCGGCAGCACTTGTGGCGTAGAACTCGCCGGCAAATATGGCCAACTGGTCGCCCGTTTTCTTGGCAATACCCTGTGCTTTCGTGAGAAACGGCAGCTTGCCGTGGATGACTCGACCGCGGGAATTGGCCAGAAAGGCCTCCTTATCCTGTAGCACCAGAAACCACAACTCGCCATCAAGTTTCTCGGACAGGAACACCTCGCCCTTGCCGGCAGCGGCAAACACGGAAGACAAATCATCCAGCCCGATCGGCGAATAGCTGGAGGCAACACTGCGGCGATAACGTGCCAAGGTGCCCAGAAGCGCTTGATCCAACAGGCTACCGGGCGGCATGATCTTGCCGCTGCCGAGCGAAGACCCCTTGGTCTTGTCAAAAAGTTTAGCCATCTACTGTTCCCGACTTTTCATTTCGGCACCTTCAGTTCCAGATGACTCAAGTGCAGCAACAGCTTGTACTTCGGACCGTCGATACGACCCTCGAGAAAGCCCGGGTACGGCAAGCCGTTGGTACTGAAGATCAGCGGATCCTTGCCGCCCGAACCCGTTGCCATCAGGACCATCACGCCTTCACGGGCCAGTTCTTCGGCCATCTTGTAGAGATACTGGTAGGTCAACCCGCTGCTGTGCTTGAGCTGCACGGTCCTCTGAAAAACAAAACGCCGCACGGCTTTGTCGAGCGCAATTCGGGCGCCGGTCCAACGCACCGGGTGTTCATCGAACACGTTGGCGAGCACTTCCCTGGGCTCCCTGCGCTCGGTCTCCTCCCCGGCCGGATTGAAAAGGATCTCCAGCACCTGAGGTGACACGTGCAGTTCTTCACCGGCACCGCTGAGGCAAACCGTTTGCAGCGATGACACAAAGCGGCCGACCTGCTCCATATCGGCCTCGGGATCCCCATCGATCAACGCCTGGTGATAGTCGTCACCGAACTGCATCGCCAGCGCCGCATGGGTGTTGGTTTCGGCGGCGGCAACGAAGCGCCGGAAGATGACCGGACCCTTTTTCGTACCCAGGCGGGGGGACGGCTCGGGTGCAACCCGCTCGTAGACCACCGTACCATCAACTGCCTCGTGGTCCATCAGGTAGATCTTGCGCATTGCAGTTCCCCGGCCTACATCATGTCGAAGTCGATTTCGTCGTCTTCCGTCTCTTCGCTCTCGAAAAGTTCTTCGACTACCGCGGCGGGCTCTATCCATTCCGTGGATGCCGGTACGCCCACCACCGCGAAAATGCCTGCGTCGTTCTTGAGCAGGTAGGCCGTCTCGACCTGGAAGTCGGCCTGGTAGTTCAGGGGAAAGCGGAAGATCGCGCCCTGATCGAGCTCCTTCCCGAGTTTCGGGTCGAGCTCCTCTGTCTGAAGCCGGTAGACGGTAGTCACTTGAAGGTCGAGCACTTCCGTGGGTTCTGCCGCCGACAACGGCTGGGCAACATTGAGTGTTGCCGACTGTCGATCCACCTGGCTGCCGTCCTCAGTAATTCCGATTAAATCCGCCGTTTCGACGTAGCCGTTCTTGTCGTCGAAATAACCCTGCCCCAGCATGCCCCGCACCAGCAGCAGTGAGCCATCATTAGTCAGCTGCGCCCGCTGGCAGTTCTCCCCCACGGGGTCGAGCACGGCCCGCCGCCGCCGGCCGTAGAGTTGCTCGCGGGACAGCTTCGAGAAGGTAAAGTGGTTCTCGGCACCCTCGTGCGTGACTACGATTTCCCTAGCCATCGATACTCAATACCCCGTTGCTTACGTCCTTTTATCCTTCAATAGCGTAACATAGGCGTTCTCACTGATCATCTGTACACCGAGCTTTTCAGCTTTGCTCTTTTTTGAAGCTCCTGCGTTTTCGCCACAGACCAATAAATCGGTCTTAGCTGAAACAGAACCTTGTACCTGTGCCCCTAATTGCAAGGCATCATTTTCCATCTGATCCCGTGACCCTTGATGCATCTTCCCTGTGAACACGATCTTCTTCCCAGCAACTGGGGATTCGATGGATTGAGATTCTGAAATCAGAGGTGTGTCCAGCAGGTTGAACCCTTTTTTCTGCATATTGTTGATTATTGGCCACTTCTTAGCTAGCCCTGCCACAATGTCTTTTGCTGAGAGTTCCGCAAATCCGTCAATCGCTGCAATTTCTTTTTTAGTCACCCGGGAAAGGTGTTTGAGTGGGATATTCTGTAGAAGCAGCCTTCCATCCCCCTTCCCAAGCCTGGCGATCCCGAACGCTGCCAGAAAACGCCAATCCTCGATCTGAACGGATAGCGATTGATCCAACTGAGTTCTGAGATTCCTAGACTGACCTTCTCCAAATCCTGCCTTCCGGAAGTCTTGCTCACTGGACCCGTATATCTTCTCCAGGCTGTCAATCCCGGCAGCCACCAGCTTCTCAACACTTTTGGGACCAAATCCGTCTACCTGCCCATGGATCCGGAAAAAATACTCAAGGGTTTCCTTGATCTGAGCAGGGCATTTCATATCGTTCCCACAGGTAATGAAGTCACCATCCCACTCAAGATCATGAGCGCAATCCGGGCATTTCTTTGGAATTGTTACTCTTCTTGCAGACTGGACTACTTCTACAATTTTTGGGATGACTTCCCCCGACCGCTCGGCCTTGATAATCGCCCCTTTACCGAGGCGAGACGCCTTCACATACCCTGCATGATGGGCGGTGATCCGAGAGACATTGGCGCCAGACAGTTCTATTGTTTTTACTTCAAGTACCGGGGTGATCCTCCCTGTTCTGCCCGTCTGCCAGATTACACCCTTGACGGTCGCCTCTTTTGTCTCTGCTTTTTGCTTGATTGCAATCTGCCAGCGATAGTGATGTGATGTGTAGCCGAGGCTCTTTTTCAGTTTCCTATGTGTTATCTCAGCGACGACGCCATCAATTGGGTATTCTGAAGAAGACCTGATCTCCTCCTGAATGTCGTCATGCTTCTCAAGAAGTTCGTCGGTAGATCCTTTCCACTGGTGCAGGGTGGAATAGGGAACGAAGCGAATCACTCCGGCCTTCAATGCTGGCCTGAAGTGAGGATTTATTTTATCTGCGTTCACTACGCCAACACAGACACTCCTCGGATGGGAATAGAGAGCTTCTAAATGCTTATCAAAATACTTCTGCTCCATGACCAGTTCGCC
>JANXGZ010000235.1 GCA_024958995.1 Methylococcales bacterium
AGTCCTTGCGATTACCCATGCGGCGCCCTCCGTCAAGGTCCGATACGTTGGGCGGGCTTGCCACTTGTCCGAAGGCAGCGTAGGCGCCTCCGAATATCAGGGTGTGATCTGGATTTCGAGGCTCTAACGTAATGAACTCGGGTGCTTTCTCGACCTGCTCCATCACGAACGCCCGGTCCATGCGAACTGTCGGCGAATCCGACTGAACCTCGCAACCGGCCTCTTTCAAAATTCGTCGCGCGCCCTCATGGAGAAAATCGATCCCGATCTCTTCCACGATTCGCATTGCCGCATCATGGACAGCTTCAAGGCCGTTTTCATCTAAAGGCTCTGTCGGGGGATCGGTGTAGACCGGTTGTGTCCAGGGCAACTGTTCAATCACACCAACCTTGGCGACCTCGACATGCCTGGCTCGCCGACCGCGGCGCCCCGATGCTGATTCAGCACTGATAGACATTGCTTTATTCTTTCCCTCATACTGGGTGTTAGCAATAGGAAAATTGTTACCTGTCACAAGACATTCAATCTAATAACAGACGTAGTGTATCGGACCACTTCTGTTGTAGATATCAGAACTTTTACTAGCTTTGGTTTGTGCTGAGACTTGTTGTACTCTTCCGCTGCAAACGAAACCAGGATTCCAGTTGCATCACACGGGATAACCTGTGCCATAAAAAAGGGCATAGGAGAATTGAGGGGCATTTCATGGCACGGGCAATATTGATCCCGCATGGGTCTAATGGACCCGCGAACCAGGACCGGGCATCAACCCGACTTGCACAGCTTGGTTATGAACTCGACTGGCGACACGTCGATAAGGGAGATTCACTGGATCAACCCGACGACTCGGTTGCGATCACTGTAATCTATGGTGGTGGCAAACCTGAGGACGAAAAAGACTGGCACACGGACCGTTACCTCTGGCTGAAAAGTGAAGTCCGCTGGGCCGAGCAATGCATTGACCGCAATATCCCAACCGTTGGGTTCTGTCTGGGTGGTCAGATCATCGCCCATGCACTGGGTTCGACGATCGGGCCTCATTGCGAAGGATTTCACGAATTCGGCTATTACCCGTTAACACTGACTGAAGATGCCCACGGATTCCTTCCCGAAGGGATATACGGTACCGAATCCCATTATCATGGGTTTTCTCTGCCCGAAGGCGCAACACCGCTGGCGACGACCGAACATTTTTTGCAGGCGTTTTCTTTCGGCAAAACCACCTACGGCTTCCAGTTTCATCCCGAGTGCACGCGGAAGAATTTCAAGCGCTGGCAGGTCTCTAACTTTGCTGCCTACGGGCAGCCCGGGGCACAAACACAAGCAGAACAAGATGAACTAGGAGATCGGTATGATGCGATTCAGGCAGACTGGCTGGACAGATTCCTGACTGATCTTGTCGGTCCTTCATCCTGACGCCCTCGAACTGCTGTTCCGTCAAGAAATAACCCCGCAATGAATGATACTCTCGTTGAGTCACGGTCCAGTCGACGTCGAAAGCGCCGGACTGCCGGCGTGCCCGAGAAAACATCGCTACCCTGGAAACAAATTCGCAACAGTCTGCCACCCATAGAACCGCTGAGCACTGACGAGATCGAATCGATCCATCAGGCCTCATTACGGGTACTGGCTGAACTCGGCATGAAGGTCACCGACAAGGAAGCACGGAAACTCTATGCCGAAGGCGGGGCAAGCGTCGATGACAGCGAAGAGATGGTCTATCTCGATCCCGAGATGGTCGAGGCGGTCATTAAAACAATACCCGCACAATTCATACAGAAAGCCCGTAATTCGAATAAGTCAGTGACGCTCGGTGGCAATCACATCACCTTTTCCGGTGTTGCGGGTCCTGCGTTTGTGTCCGACCTGGATCGGGGTCGGCGGCCCGGAACCTATGCGGAGCTTTGCGATTACAAAAAACTGTTTCAGACCTACGACATTATCCACTATGCACTCGGCGGTTTTGAGCCGCTCGACCTTCCTGAGAACAGTCGTCACCTGGATGTTCTGCTCTCGGAGATTCT
>JANXGZ010000191.1 GCA_024958995.1 Methylococcales bacterium
TGCACTGACGGTGCATCAAAAACCGTCTCGGGTGGGCGGCAGATCGGGAATTTCGCCTGATACACCGCGCGCGGGCTGGATCTTCGCACATGGAATCCATCGACTCGCGTCTAAAAATCTTGGTCGCGCTGTCTCGGCTTGGGACCGGCTGAATGGGCGATACAAGATAGCCCGCAGGTACCGTCATAGGACGGAGCAACGGTTGGCAATTCTTTCCGCAATGCGGCGAGTACCTGATGCCTATTCTAGGTTTTCAGTTTTGGACCCCTCATTGTCGAGCCAGGATGCGCGATTTTGGAAACTTCGATCGGCTTTGATGAACGAAAACTGGAGCCAAGCTGAATGGTCCCTTGGGCAACTCAGGGCAGATGAGAAGGCAATGTTGAAATGGAAATATTGGCGAGCAAGAGCCTTGGAAGCTCAACATGGACCACAAGCAGCGCTCGCCCAATATCGTGAAATCGCAAGGGAACGCGATTACTACGGTTTTCTGGCCGCAGACAAAATCGGAGTCGAATACAGTTTTAACGATGCGCCGTTGAGCATTGATCCGGCCGAGCTGACTGGCCTTAAACAAGGAAAGTCTTTTGCCGTAGTCCGTGAATGGCTGGCTCTCGGACGACAGACGGAGGCACGGAGAAACTGGTGGAGAATGGTGGCAGGCATGAACGCATTCCAGAAAACAGTCGCCGCCAAGATGGCACAAAAAATGGGGCTTCACGAGCTTGCCATTTTTACTGTTGCCAGGGCTGGTAGCTGGGATGACCTCCAACTTCGTTTCCCCATCCTTTTCAGAGAGACTATCGAGAAATCGGCGCGGCAAACTACGTTGCCGTTTCCAATGGTGTATGGAATCATCCGCCAGGAGAGCGTATTCAAGGCATCAGCCGTTTCACCGGCGGGAGCCATTGGTCTGATGCAGATTATGCCCGGTACTGGTAGACAACTGGCCCGACAAGCGGGCGATCGGTGGCGATCCAGAAAATCACTTTATGACCCGAAAAAAAACGTTCGCTATGGAACCCTGTATCTGAAGAATCTTCTAAAAAGATTTGATGAAAATATGGCTTTGGCGATAGCCGGATACAATGCAGGCCCGAGACTGGTCAGAAAATGGCTGCCCGATCGCAACAAGATCGCTGCGGACTTGTGGATTGATTCCATACCTTTTCGTGAGACCCGCCGGTATATACGGTACGTTCTAGGCTATACAATGGTTTACCAGAACCGCCTTGAAGCGCCCGTGAAAAGAATCAGTGATTACATGCCGTTTGTTTTTCCAGCCTACCCGGCCGTCGTTACCCGGTAGTTTACCCCTAGGTCTGTTTTCGGATGGCAAAAGTGAGCTGATCGACCTGAGGTAGGAATGATTATTAAACCCTTAATGACCGTACGGCTGACGAAAATAGAACTTAATCAAACCTTCATAATGTAATTTTATTCCAACTGTAAGATAATATTGCGTTCGAATCTAAGAACAATTTCAGGATTACATGCATGTTAGAACAGAGTAGCTACGCTCGGGAAGAGCTTCTAGAGTGTGGTCGGGGCAAGCTTTTCGGTCCGGGGAACGCCCAGCTCCCGTTACCAAATATGTTGATGTTTGACCGGATTCCCAAGATTACCAAAGACAGTGGGGCTTTCGGAAAGGGGGAGATTATTGCCGAGTTGGATGTAACACCTGATCTGTGGTTTTTTGATTGTCACTTCAATGGGGATCCGGTTATGCCGGGCTGCCTGGGGCTTGACGCTATGTGGCAACTGGTCGGGTTTTACCTGGGATGGCGCGGTGGTCCGGGCAGAGGCCGGGCATTGGGCGTGGGCGATGTAAAGTTCCGCGGGCAGGTCCTGCCCAAAAACAAGTTAGTGACCTATCACCTGGATCTCAAGCGCGTGATTATGCGGAAACTGTATATGGGCATTGCGGATGCCACCATGGATGTAGATGGAAAAACGATTTATGAGGCAAAGGACCTGAGAGTGGGTTTGTTCACTTCTACGGATGACTTCTAAGGGTTGGTTATGAGACGAGTTGTTGTAACAGGGTTGGGGATTGTTTCCAGTATTGGAAACAACAAGAACGAAGTTGTGGAGTCCTTGATGCAGGGGCGCTCGGGAATCGAGTATTGCGAAGAATACCAAGCCCTTGGCTTCAGATCGCATCTACATGGCCCGATCAAGATCGACCTCGATGACCTGATTGACCGCAAGATCAAGCGGTTCATGGGGGACGGCGCAGCGTTCAATTACATCGCGATGCAGCAGGCTATCGAGGATTCGGGCCTGGAGCAGGATCAGGTCTCCAACTACAGGACGGGCCTGATCGTTGGTTCGGGTGGGCCATCCACG
>JANXGZ010000198.1 GCA_024958995.1 Methylococcales bacterium
ATTATGGATTGTCTGATAAATTCCAGAACTTTTTCCTGGATCCGGGTCAATTCCAGCATTGCATCACCTTATGGATATCTATACATGTGTTTTTATACATATCTTACACGAACAAAAAATCCGAACCAAGAGCACCTTTCTCCTTCAGGTTCGCCGGGTGACAAGTCCAGCTTCTACGTAAACCGGCCGGCATCCCCACCGCTGATTGCAAAATTGCGTTCGCGGTTGTTCCCGAATTTCGGCCGTTGCTGCTGGCCCATGACTGACGAAACAATCTGTTGCTCCTGCTCCGGGCTCTGGAACGTACTGGACATTTCCTTCAAGCGACCTGCAGTGACTCGAACAGCATCGACCGAGACTTCAACCGTGAGGACATGAGCGTGGTCGGTGCTGTCGATGGAATTCATCATCACCACCAGGGTCGTGGATTCCTCCGATCCGGCCGACCCCGTAACCAGGATTAATCCCCGTGGTTTCCGGGTCAGCTCAGCGAACGATTTGGGATAGCTCGGTTCTTGCAGCCTAAGGATCTTTGACAGAATGATTATGAACACCGCAACTGCCTCCGTCCCTGGTTGATCGCGTTGGCCCAGAAGCGTACGAGTCCCAACAGCTCGAAGGAAAAATCGGTTTCCTGGGATTCTCCGTAATCCCTTCGCTGTTTGTCATTCATAATATCGTCGATCAGTAAATGTACTTTCTTACATGTTCTAGCAACGGAACATTGATACGGCGCATCTCTCCATCGACACGGGTCATGGACGGCAACCCCACTGACAAGTACAAGTCCGAGGCGTTATTCTTAACGCAGACTGCGGGCAGTTCGGCGATGCCCATAACCCTCCCTAGATTCCTGAAGGACATCGCTTACGCCCAATATAGCCAAGGAAGAATCACCCAATGACGATCAGCCAAAGACTGAAACAGGTACGCTCACGAATACACCATGCCGAACAGACGGCCGGCCGGCCGGCCGGATCTGTCTGCCTAATGGCGGTCAGCAAGACCCAATCACCAGCAGCCGTGGCCGCCGCTTATCGAGCGGGACAACGACACTTCGGAGAGAATTACCTGCAGGAAGCAATTGCAAAGCAACGATGCCTATCCAACTACCGGGTGACCTGGCATTTCATCGGTCCGGTACAGTCCAACAAGACACAGATCATCGCCAGTCGCTTCTCATGGGTCCACAGTGTGGACCGAATGAAGATTGCCAGACGCCTGAACCAACAGCGCCCTTTTGACTTGGGTCCACTGAACATCTGCCTGCAGATCAATATTGATGGTGAGGAAAGCAAATCCGGGATATCAATCGAACAATTGCCGGAACTGGCCGACGAAATTTCTAGCCTGCCAAATCTCCGCCTGAGGGGATTGATGGCCATCCCCGCCATAAGAAAAGACACCACCTCCGCAAGCACACCTTTCCGAAAGATGCGCAATGCATTCCACAACCTGGTGACCAAAGGTTACTGCCTAGACACCCTGTCCATGGGCATGTCCGACGATCTAGAGGCAGCGATTACGGAAGATTCAACCATCGTGCGAATAGGAACATCGATTTTCGGCCCCCGCCGGATATCACAGCCAGCACCAGCAGACCCCAACACGGTCTAGAGAAAAGTGACCGGCAGCCGATCCACCTGATCACGCAAATACGACAACACTCGCCGTGCATTCTCCAGTTGCCCGAGGCTCTGCGGGTCGGGAACGGATTCCGGATCGAGAAGCAGCCAGCGGTTCAGAATGGATTCAAGCTGTATCTTCTGCTGCATAGAGAAATGCCATTGATCAGAAAAGACTTCGGCGAACCCGCCCACCGACCGTTGTAGCGAAGAAGCCAGATCCGAATATTCCGCAGCCAGTGCCTGAACCAGATCGGTACCGCTTTCGATCAGTTCGGAAACCTGTTTGGGCCTGATTGCATCCAGAGAGGTACCCAGGTTGTCCGATACCACCTTGAGACATTGGACAAGCTCTGACGAAGAAAACCGGCACGCGGTTTCGTAAAATGCCGAAGCTTCCATATCGTATAACTCCGGCCTCTCGTAGCAGGTTTCCGGCCGTGACACAGTGACCAGAGCATCGGTACGGCAGAGTGGCCTGGTCACAATCGGCGGATACCAGCTCCGTCCTCGCTCAAGGTCGGTGATCTTGTGAACCAGACGCACCTCACCCACGGGAAGCTCAGCGTGCCCTGCCACGCCTATATTCAACCAAACCTCGGTGCCGACATTCCCGTACCTGGCATGGGTATAAGCCAGCGCCGCTGCCATTGCCGTCTTGCCGACTCCACTCACGGTCAGCGTAAATCTCTGGTTCCTGAAGATGGGAAAAAAGTTCTCGCCCATCAGACGCGACAAACCGAACTGCTTGATCAGGGGTTTGGCTTCGCAGGGCAGCGCGACCATCAAGTGGACCGGCGGTTGCTCTTTAGCAGGACTATTCACAAGCATACCTTGCGCAAATCGCTTCGTACCTGCGGACATCCTCGACCCGGTTTCTCTTGCGAGCGCCGTTGCAAAATATGCGTGCCTTCCGAACCAGCATTCGACAGGCAGACTGGTAATCATCTGGGTTCAATCGCCCCGCCTCGATGATGTTTTCCAGCGCCCTGATTCTGAAACGGTCCATACCCCAGTAGCGGGCCGACAACTGGTCATCGTGCCCCCCGTACTTGACCAGCAATGGCATATCAACGAAAAGAACCGGATGGAAAGCTGCGATCCGCAGCCAGAGATCATAATCCTCGCAGGCTAACAGGCTCTCGTCGAAACCCCCAATGGACTCGAGCAACGCCCGCTCTACGATAACTGCTGAAGGAGAGACTACACACAGCGGCAAACAATCTCTAAATATCCACCCCCCCTTCTTGCGATGCTTTTTCATCGGATTAACCCGTACTCCCCTTCGAATCCAAATTTCATCACAATGACAAACCCGGTACCCCTCGTTCCTAGTCAATTCGTTCAACTGAATCTGTAATTTCTCCGGCAACCATTCATCGTCGGAATCTAGGAAGGCAATCCATTTGCCGGTCGAATTGGCAACGCCGAGGTTACGGGCATTGCTCACGCCCCTGT
>JANXGZ010000120.1 GCA_024958995.1 Methylococcales bacterium
CAGTTTCAAAATATACTTAGAGCGATCGGTTTTGAGGTAAAACTTAAGCCATTTATCCAAAGGGTTGATGGGTCAGCAAAAGGCGATTGGGATGTGGGCATAACTCTCGACGCTATAGACTACGCCAAAAATGCAGATGTGGTCGTGTTAGCATCAGGTGATGGGGATTTTGATTTGCTGGTTGAAAAAATCCGTAAAGATTTAAATGCGATAGTAGAGGTCTACGGTGTACCTAAGTTTACATCTACTTCACTAATTAATTCAGCATCAAAATATATTCCAATTAATAAGAATCTTTTATTAGATGTATCGAAAAGATAATCAAAAACTCCTAACAAACGCATACAGCCGGATCAAAATGTTCGCTGCGCTCTCATTTTACCGCTGATGCGGGGCATTAGGCCCACCATTGTCCTCAAGCCGTAGTTTTGAAGAGAAGTTAGTAGAGGTTCGCGGAGACATGGATTTAGCCGGACTTCTTGAAGCGTGGAATTTCGTCCAGATTAACTATAGATTGGACCAAAACCGGGAGCCGGAAGAGCTGTCCTGAGGTCAGCATTTTCAGGTTTCTTCAGTCGAGGCATCAGTTGCAGCAATTAGCCCGAATTTATGCTCGGTTGGGGGGCTATATAGGGGCTATCGTTATTTGTAATACAGTAGATTGCTGATATTTATAGGCTTTGTACATACACAGAAAGAATAAAACCATCACACCCTTAGATTTCACTGAGTTCTACTGGACCCTATTTTGGCTTTAATTTCATACTAGATCGTTATTCCAGGTGAAAACCCCGGTTTTCAATATGCGGGGTTTCTAGCGGACTTCAATAGGAATTCAGAGACTCGAGGGTATGCACCCCTGGTGTCGACCGATTGATTCACTTTACGGCAGGCGGCATATTGGATTCGGATATTTCGGTAATGATATGCTCAACGCGGGTTTCGTTGGATGGGTGTGAACTCAGAAAACCGCCTCCTGACCCCAGTTTCTGTTGTAACGTCCGGATTGCCCTGAGCATCGAGTACGGGTCCTTGCCCATGGTTTTTAGTGCCCGTACCGCGTAAGCGTCCGATTCTAATTCATATGGCTGAGAAAAATGAGCGTGGGCGGCCTTGTAGGCGATCTGCCCGAGGTCCGAGCGAGTAAGATCACCGATTGTTCCGCCGGCGGATGCCAGTACTCGGAAGGCCGTATTAGTCATCAACTGTTCTTTCATCCCCTGGTAGGAATGTTTTAGCAGAATATGTCCCACCTCGTGCTGGATCACAGCCAGTACTTGATCATCGGGCATGGCATCCATAAGGCCCGAGTATAGTCGGATCGTACCGTCAGCCATGGCGAAGGCATTGATGTCTTCCGCAATGTAGACCTTGAAATTCAGCGAGGTTTTCTCGACGTACTTTATCCCACGGGTCAGATTTACCAAACGCTTGTAATAAATCGAACCGGGGTCCGCGACCCTATGTTGTTGGTCGTACTGGTTTGCGGCCTGCCGTGAGGTTTGTTTGACCGTCTCTTCGTCGAGTAATCCAAGCTGCAATGCCCCGATTCCCAGCTGTAGTCCTACGGCCAGTGCCCGATCCGGGTCAAAGCTTCCCTGTGCCGTGCATCCGCAAAAGATTACAGGGGCAATCAACGAGAGGACTGTTTTTCTGATGTGCATGCGTCCTTTGCTTGAACTGGTTAGTGGATCGCAACGATCACTGCTCTATGTAGAATGTAAGCATTGAATCATACTGAGGGTATAGATGTTGTACCATCTGGTGCCTTCCGAGCGGTTGCCTAACTCCCTAGTCAACCGTGAGCATCCCAATCTGCGGGGTTTCAGGCGGATTCGAAGTCTGGCCTTGTACGGAGAAGGCAAGTTCTGATACCGGGGCTTCATCTAGGCGTGGTAATCCGGTCGGATGACTGCGTGGGAAGCGGTGGAAGAATTGAAGCTAAGGCTGTCGATTCCTAAGGCCTTGCAGGCTTCTACGGCACTACCGTACTGCTCGATCAGCTCGTCTCACAACCTGGCATCCAGGGTGCGTCTGGCACAGTTGCCGGCGGTTCGTTGCAGGAAATAATGGACGTGCATGAATGGTTTCTGGAGAAGGGCTGCAACGGTTCCCTGCCAATTGGACAATGGACGCAGCAGGCCCCGCGGACAAGGAATTTGATCCGCGAGCAACATCAAGGAGGTAGTCTACCGGGGAAGCCCCTGAGCCGAAAAATAGAGACGATAGAATCCAGCCTTCCATCGAACCGATTGTAGATTCATTAGCTGGCAGAAATACGCAGGGGATTGGCATCCCTTAAACTCTCCCGCCTTCAACATTAATCTGATCCCCTGCGACCCTGGACCAATCAATCGCCGGCGAATGCCAAGAGAGCACCCTGGATCCCTTTACATCCCCTCTTTGACTTGCTAATTTTGTGCTTAACCCAAGCTTTTGCGGGCGGTTCGGCGCGCGGCCAGTGATTCGTGCCACGGTGACCCCGTGTACTGGAAAATAACGTACAGAGGGTGACCCGCCGGCATGGTGGCGCAGTGCAAGTCATCCGAGTTCTGAGCAACGGATCAACCGGTTGCATCAGAAGCCTGGAATACAGTTTCGCGAATCAACCTTCCGCCAATGGGTTCCACCCCGGCCAGCCACGAGTGCAGCTTACATGTACGAACCGATTCTTCAGAACGATTCCAACGAACCTCCAGCCATCCGCTCGGCTAAGCCGCTTGCCATCGGTAAGGGGGTCATCGACCAATCCACATTCACCGCCATCGAAGCCGACCGCCTTTTTGACGCCGTCAATCACTGCAAAACAATCGCCGGTCAAGCCACGCTTTATCGATCCATTTCCCAGCCCCTGCGTGATGAATCTGAGATTCTGGCGAAGCAAGAAGCGGTTGAAGAATTGCGTTCCAATCCTGAACTGGCCCAGAAAATCGAATCGATGGTTCAGGCTGCGAGCGAAAAGGAAAAAGGCTTCTTTACCTTGTTGTACGGCACATTCATCGGAATGCTCGGGAACCCTCATCATGAACACGAACATGAAGGGTACGGCTATACCGCCTACCGGACGGCAGTAAGTTTCATACTGGAAATGACCTTCAATGCCGATGAAATGCCGGATCCGCGATCCGGTTACCTAAAGCAAACGATCCGGAAGATCCGCAACTTTTCAGAAACCCGTTGCGGACAATTGATGAACGGTCCCGTATACAAGACCGAACGAGGAATGCTGACGGCTTCCGAAAAAGAAGAACGTCGCCTGACACCCGGTTTTATCTTCAGGCCTACCTTGGTCAAGCCCTTACTAATCCTTTGCTTTTTACTAGCCCTGTCGATTTTTTATCACTTTGCCCCGCTTTCTCCAGGCTTTTCGGTTTCGGCACTTCCAGCACTGCTGATGTTTTCATTTCCACTGGTCATCGTCTACATTCCTGCCATCGGCACCTTCGATCGGGACAGTTGCATCTACCCCTTGCGGGATATCTACAAGGGATCCAACGAAGTGACCGAAACCTACGAAGCACTGGGACGTCTTGACGAACTATTGTCCTTCGTTCGTTTTGGCCAGTCCTTTGGTCCCGATGCTGTGTTTACTGAGATCATCCAGTCGCAACACCATTCCATGATCGTCAGCGGCGTCAAGAGCCCCATACTGGCTCAGGACAACAAGTCTTACGTTCCCAACAGCTTGGAGTTGAACCAGAAGCGGCTAACCCTGATCACTGGTCCCAACAGCGGCGGGAAAACGGCAATATGCAAAACCCTAGCCCAAGTTCAATTGCTGACTCAGATTGGATGCCCGATACCGGCCGATCACATTAAGGCGAGTGTGACGGACTGCATCTTCTACCAGGTACCCGAGTACAATTCATTGGACGAAGGCGAAGGCCGCTTCGGAACCGAACTTCAGAGAACCAAGGAAATCTTCCTCTCCACATCGGCAAGAAGCCTAGTGATCTTGGACGAATTGTCGGAAGGCACCACCTACGAGGAAAAACTGGCAACTTCGGAAACTATCCTCGACGGTTTCAACCGTAAAAACAGTTCCACCCTGTTAATAACCCATAACCACGAACTCGTTGATTCACTGATTAATCAGGGGATCGGACAACCCAGGCAGGTCGAGTTCAAGGACGGCGACCCGACATTCCGACTCATCGATGGAATTTCTCGGATCAGCCATGCCGACCGAATCGCCAAAAAAATCGGTTTTTCCAAGGAAGACATTGACCGCTATCTGAATGACTGAGTAGATGCTTACATGGCCAGAATCATTCCGACTCCGGCAAAACAAACCAAATCCGAATTTACGGATTGCTCCATGCCAAGTCGCGACTAGACAAGCACCAAAGATCCAAATCA
Source organism: Methylococcales bacterium (assembly GCA_024958995.1). GTDB lineage: Bacteria > Pseudomonadota > Gammaproteobacteria > Methylococcales > UBA1147 > UBA1147. Next base: position 4,360 of record JANXGZ010000120.1, read on the forward strand.
ATCGAAACCAAGATGGGGGTCCACACATGTTTGCCGCAATTCCTTCCATCTTCATCGTCGTCTGGCTGTTGAAATCCGCCATCAACGCAAAGAAAAACCCGTGGCCGCTTACAGGAACCAGCACCCTGCTTTTCTACATCACGATGCAATTATGGAGTACGCTGGTTCTAAAACCGATCATGGACAAAAGCTTCGGTGGGCACTCCATAAGGGAGGGCCCTGACCATCGAGATTTCCTCGATCGTCGTCGGAATCGTTGTATTGGCCTTGGTTCGAGCCAGGTACCTAGCCCGGTGACCAATGACCGACGACACCCGGCACATCGGGCAACAGCACTCACGGCGATCGGTATCGGCCTGCCCGGCCGTTATTCGGCG
>JANXGZ010000275.1 GCA_024958995.1 Methylococcales bacterium
TCATCGTCACGGTAGAGAATTTGTCCCGAAGTAATCGGCGCGGCTCTCAGGATGGCGCGTCCCAGGGTAGTTTTTCCGGATCCGCTTTCTCCCACCAGTCCGAAAAACGACCCTTTCGGGATTTCAAGTGAAACTTCGTCCACCGCACGAACGACCGGTGGTTTACCAAACAGTTGGCGCCCCAGCACAAAATGTACAGAAAGGTTGCGTACCGAGATGTGGGATGATTCGGTCACGCTGTTCTCTTCTGGTCGATATCCGACCATTCCTGAGTCAGCGCGAAGCAGGCGGCGGTATGTCCGGAATCAATTGGAAACAGGTCCGGAATGGATTGGTCGCAGACACCGGGTTTTGCCTTGGGGCAGCGTGTGTGGAAAACGCATCCGGGCGGGCGTTCCAAGGGACTCGGAATGTCCCCTGCAATCGGCGTCAGAGGCTCGTCCAGCGCATCGAGCTTTGGCAGAGAGTTTAGCAACCCCTGAGTGTAGGGATGTGCCGGAGTTTGGATCACTTGCCGGACTGTGCCTGTTTCAAGGATCCTGCCAAGGTACATCACCGCCACACGATCCGCGGTCTGTGCGATCACGCTGAGATCGTGTGTGATAAACAAAATGGCCATTCCGAACTCCGCCACCAGTTCTTTCATCAGGTCTAGCACCTGGGCTTGAATGGTCACATCGAGTGCCGTTGTCGGCTCGTCGGCAATCAGGATTTTCGGTTTGGTCGAAAGCGCCATGGCAATCATGGCCCGCTGGCGCATGCCTCCAGAAAGTTCGAAGGCGTACTGGTAGAAGCGATGTCGAGCTTCGGAGATGCCGACCCGGTCCAGCATTTCCACCGACAACTCTGCCGCCTCCTTCTTCGACAGCGAGGAGTGAATCAGCAACTGCTCCACCATCTGGGCCCCGATCGTAATGGCAGGTGCGAAGCTTGCCATCGGTTCCTGGAAGATCATCGAAATGGCCCCGCCGCGCACGATCTTCAGTTCACGCGAGCTTTTCAGCGATAACACGTCCACGACATCGCGTTCTAACTCCAGGTAAATTTCGCTTCCAGCTCCATACACCGCGTTGGATGGATTGAGATGCATCAACGACTTTGCCGTGACGGACTTTCCGGAACCCGATTCTCCCACCAGCCCCAGCACTTCACCCGAATTAAGTTCGAACGAAACGTTGTCAACGGCGGTTATCCGGCCTTCGTCCGTATCAAATTTTAGATCTAAGTTTTCGACCTTCAGCAAAGTCATTTTTTTGCCCGCGTATAAGGATCTGCCGCGTCGCGTAAACCATCACCGACAAAGACAAAGGCTAAGACAAAGGCGATGAAGAAAAGAACCGGGATAAAGTACCACTGGTAGTTCAGTAAAACGTCGGCCTTGGAAACATTCTGCATCATTGACCCGAGGGAACTAACAGGATCAATCAGGCCCAGGCCAATAAAGCTGAGCGCGGTTTCGAGTCGAACCATGTACGGAAACGTAATCATCAAGTCAACAATGATGTAGCTGGTGAAGCTGGGCAGCAGATGGCGGCGGATAATGTGGCTTGGAGATGCGCCGCAAAGCTCGGCCGCGAGGACGTATTCCTGGCTTCTTTCGCTCAACAGGTGCGTGCGGATCCGGCGGGCCAGGGTGGGCCAGCCGATCAGTCCAAGTATCGATGAAATGATGAAGAATACTGCCTCGGCGCTCCATTCTTGCGGTAAGAACGCGGCCAGAGCCATGAACAGCGGCAGCGGCGGCACGGTCCGGATCGCGTCGGTGATCATCTGCAGAATCGAATCGATCCAACCGCCGTAAAAGCCAGAGATGCCGCCAATTACAAGTGCCAGCACAAACGCAATAAAAACACCCAGTGCCCCGCACTTAAGAGATGTGAAGATGGCGCGCAGTGTGCGCGAGAAAATATCCTTGCCGCTGGCATCCGTTCCGAAGAGATGGACGCCGCCTTTGTCCGCCCCGAATAGATGGGTACTGAAGGTCAGGGTAGTGAAGTCGATATCAAAGGCCTCACCGGGCAGATTCCATTTCAAGTCTATGTAACTGTACTGCCAGCCCTCGACAAAAAAGCGCAAGTACCGTCGATCTTCACGATCAACCGTGATCACCCACCGGAAATTCGTCTTGATCGATCGCTCACGGCTGGTTCCGTAAATGAAGGGTTGCAACGAGAAACCATTCTCATCCCAGAACTTCGGCATCTGCGGTGGGCCATTTTCGTATTGCTTGTCGCGGCCTGCCATAGTCGGGGCATATGGAGAGAGAAATTCGCTGAAAAAACCAACCAGAATCATCATGGTCAGCACCCAGCCCGCCACCATCGCGGTGCGGTTGCTCTTGTACCGTGCACGGATTAGCTG
>JANXGZ010000254.1 GCA_024958995.1 Methylococcales bacterium
CTCAGTTGCATACTGATCCTGATTCTAACGGGTGGTCGAGAATGCAACCCGGGTTAGGGTTTGTCAATCAGCGGGCCAACATCGCTGACCTCCAGTACTGATCCGATCGCGAGGGCGCCACGGCTTACCGATCCGAATTGGCGCAGATAGTCTGATGTACCGAGGACAGACCGAATGGCCGTGCCGGTTTCCCCATCAAGGACCTCCGTTTTCATTGCTAGAAAGTAGATTTCCCTGATCATTGGAAAGAATTGCAGGGCAAATTGCTCCGCTGCTTGCCGGATCCCGAAACCGACATCCGCAACCTTACCGGAAATCAGACTCGCAACGGCGAGATGGGTGTGTTCTTCGTGTTCGTAGCCGTAGATCTCGTTTGGCCTGATGTGGTGTTTGGTCAGCTGAGCATCGAACAAAAGCCGGGTTCCTGAGCCCGGTTGCCGATTTACGAAGCGTAGTCTCCGGTTTGCTAACTGGCGGATATCAGAACAGGCGTTTTCCGCACGACTCAGCAGTCCCTGCTCACGGTGTTCCAGTATCAACAGCCGATCTTTCTTCGGGTCGAGAATATCCGTGAACTTTTCGGCCAGGGCTTTTCCGCTATTACCAAGCGGAACATGGAAACCGGCCGCTTCACAGTCTCGGTTGTCGTAACGATGCAGACTCTCCAGGCTGCCGAAGTGATGCAATTCAATTGATCCTTTCTCGGCGTGTAGCAGTCGGTCGCGAAGGTGTAAAATTCCAAAGCCGTGACTTGCGGCAATACGGAAGATTTTTGGGTGGGCAGGCGTCTGAATCTCCGCTAAGGCATCGGAAAGTGATTGGCCGGCTTTTTCCAGCTGTGGATCAAGGCTTTTACGGACACCGTTGACCGCTCGCAACAGTCGATGTCCGTCTTCCGTGAGATGGGATCCTTGTCCGCGACTGAGTTTCACGACCGGTGTGCCCAGGTTCCTTTCGGCGGTGCGCAAGGCTCCCCAGGCGTGCCGATAGGACATTCTGCAAGCCACTGCGGCTGCGCGAAGGTTGCCGTGTTGTTCGATGCCCTCCAGCAGTACGGCCAGTGCCTGCAGGGGTACAGAGCCATCGTTCCCTTTCAGGTTCCAGTCGAATTCCAGTTCCAGTCTGGTTTTCATCGTCCCTTTTAGACCATTTATAAAATATGCAAACGATAACCTATTGTACTGAGGGTGTCGATTATTAGAATTGTCCGGTTCTTATCGAAACGCTAGCTATAAAACATGTTGATATGTGCATATAAACCCCGGCGAATGCCACTCTGTTTCTTCGTGCGCAGCGCTTTCTGTGTGATGCTGATGACGACAGGTCCAGTAGTGGCCAATGGCTGGCGGCTTGCAGAGACTGCGTCAATTCCTGACGGGACTTTTCTATCGGGTAGTTTTCGGCTTCGTTACGAGAATCTGGACGGTCGGTACCGATCGGGACGCAGTGGGTCCGACGAGGTTCTGGTGCTGCGAACATTACTGCACGGCGAGATCGACCTGGGTAACGTTCGAATCGGTGCGGAAATTGAGGATTCGAGGCAGGAGATGGGAGATAGCGGCACACCTCTTTCAGCTGCTCTGGTGAATACCGCAGAGCTGCTACAGGCTTATTTCGAATGGACGGTCGATGACCTGTTGGGGTCCGGGATAAAGGGGGTGCTGAAAGCCGGACGCCAGACCATGGATCTGGGCAACCGCCGACTGCTTGCCCGCAACCGTTACCGCAATACCTTGAATTCCTTTAACGGTGCAGATTGGCAAATGAGGTTTGGAGATGGCATCCAAGCACGAGCCTTTTATGTATTACCTGTGGTTCGCACACCGAGTGATTCGTCCTCGCTGGATCAAAATGAAGTCGAGTTCGATGAGGAAGATACCAATTTCAGGTTCTGGGGAATCCAGGCAAGTACGGACAACACCGCCTGGGAAGGTTCAGCCGAGATTTATTTGCTTGGCCTGGACGAGAACGATACCGATGAGCGCGCTACGCGCAACCGCAAGATCTATACCGGTGGGTTCAGGCTTTATCGCCCCAGAAAGGCGTGCCAGTTTGATTACCAGGTCGAGTCCATGATCCAGTGGGGGCAATCCAGGACATCGACGAGTAGCAGCACCGACCTCGATCACCTGGCCCATTTCCAGCACGCTGAGTTCGGGTATACATTCGAATACCCCTGGAACCCTAGGTTGCTGGCACAGTTCGATTACGCGAGCGGGGATGATGACCCCAATGACGGCAAGAACAATCGTTTCGATACATTGTTTGGGGCGCGCCGCTTTGACTTCGGTCCAACCAGTATCTACGGCGCCTTTGCCCGCAGTAATCTGATCTCGCCCGGGATCAGATTACAGGTCAAACCTGCCGACACGGTCTCCGGCTTTGCCGGCTACAGGGCAAACTGGCTGGAGTCTGACCGCGATGCTTGGACGACCGCAAACGTTACTGATGCCAGCGGCCTTTCCGGCGGTTTCCTGGGACATCAGGTCGAGGTCCGGGTTCGCTGGGATCCGGCCCCTGGAAATCTCCGACTTGAAACAGGCATGGTCCGCCTGTTCCAGGGTGAATTCGGTCGAGATGCATCCGATGCAGTTGCCGAGGGTGATTCAACCTACTATTACGTCCAAAGCACTTTTTCGTTTTGAGCTGGTACTGAGGAACGCTATTCATGGTTCGAATATTCAGGTTTTGAGTACGATGCCTTAGTTCCGCGACAGTCAAGTCTAGAGGAGACAGACATTATGCTGCGACGCGCTGTTTTTATTTTGATGGGTATCCTGGCTGCTTCCCCGGCCGTTGCTGCAGACGACTTCATCATCCTGCAGTCCACTACCTCAACCGAGAACTCGGGGTTTTACGACTACCTTCTGCCCGAGTTTGTCCGCTCAAGCGGCATCGAGGTCAGGGTGGTCGCGGTCGGTACCGGGCAGGCACTGATGAACGCGCGCAACGGAGATGCTGACGTGCTGATTGTCCATGCCAAGAGTGCCGAAATAGATTTTGTGGCTCAGGGCTACGGGGTCGAACGTTTTGATCTCATGTACAACGATTTTGTCATCGTTGGGCCGTCGAACGATCCGGCAGGGATCGCTGGACAGTCCAGTGCCGGTTCGGCTCTGAAGACGATCGCGGACAGCCGTTCAAAGTTTGTGTCCAGAGGGGATGACAGCGGCACCCACAAGAAAGAACTACAGTTGTGGTCCTCGACTCCAGTGGACGTTCAAGCAGCCAGCGGTACCTGGTACCTTGAAACGGGTTCCGGGATGGGCGCAACGTTGAACGCGGCTGTGGGCATGGGTGCCTATACGCTGTCCGACCGGGCGACCTGGATCAGTTTTCACAATCGTCAGGGTTTTAGTGTTCAGGTTGAAGGCGATGAGAGACTGTTCAATCAGTACGGGGTGATCATAGTCAATCCCGAGAAACATCCTCATGTCAAAACCGCCCAGGCACAAACTTTTGTCGACTGGCTGTTGAGTCCGGAGGGGCAGGCACTGATCGATTCCTACCAAGTGGATGGGCAGCAGTTGTTTCGTGCGAATGCCGTTGCTGGCCATTGAGCTGGAACACTCTGACGCCGGATTCGAGCGGCAATGTTTATGTCCTTTACCGGGACAAGAAGCCCTCGGATTTGTCGCTTGGACTTGTCGACAGCGATGAACAATGGAAATACCTGAGTCATGCCGGGGCGTTTGATTGGCAATTCGAAGGATGCCCCCACATTGGCGGCGGACTGGATGTTCAGCATAACAATACAAAACAGCGCCTTCATGCAATGGTCGGTACTGGTCATCCAGAGCACCTCGGTGTACATTACCTGTTCTCCGAAGATCGGGGACGAACCTGGTCGAGAACGACACAGCTTGGGGACGATTCGGCGATTCATTCCGACGTTGCCGCGCATGATGATGGCCGAGTGGTTGCCGTATGGGACATGATGAGCGATTACGGTCTGGCCGTGTTCAAGGCGGAATCTGCTGACCAGGGCCATAGCTGGTCGCAGCCTGAGCAGCTGTCCGGCAAAGGGATGCGGGCATCTCATCCTCGAATCGTAAAAACCGGGGCCGGGTTCTTGGCTTTGTGGACACAGAGCGACGGGCGAACGCAGACACTATCGACGCAGAGATTGTAAATCATGAAAAAACACCTACCCCTTTTCCTTGGATTGCTTCTGTTCTGGTCGATACCTGGGCTCAAGGCAGAATCATTCAATGTCCTTCCTTTTACCAAGGGCAGTTTTTCCGAAATCAAAGCGCAGAATCAGAACAAACCTTTCGTACTGGTTTTCTGGTCTGAAACCTGCGGTTACTGCATGAAGGAACTGGCCATGTTTGGTCGCTTACAGAAACGGTTTCCAAATGTGAAACTGGTTACAGTGTCCACAGATTCATTTACTCCTGAGGAAACGGTTAAAGAGGTGATGGAACGCTGCAAGCTTGACGTGACCGACACCTGGGTCTTTGCCGAACAGTTTCCCGAAATGGTTTACGCAGATGTCAGCAAGCGCTGGCGCGGCGAACTGCCGGTGACCCATTTTTTTGATCGTGACCATCTGGAAACACGACATT
>JANXGZ010000065.1 GCA_024958995.1 Methylococcales bacterium
TCCGGTCATCAAGGTTAACCCCGGCCACCGTCACCCTGATTCGATCACCTAGGCGATAACTAACACCGCTTCTTTCGCCATTCAGCCGGTGATGGATCGGGTCGAAATGAAAATAATTCCGTCTCAGCGATGAAATATGCACAAGGCCTTCGATGTAGACATCCGACAGTTCGACGAAGATACCGAAGGAAGTCACGGCTGATATAACGCCATCGAATTGCTCTCCAATCTTGTCCATCATGTATTCGCATTTCAGCCAGCGGACGACATTGCGGGTTGCATCGTCGGCTCGCCGCTCAGCCATAGAACAATGTTCTGCGACCATTGCCAAGTCCGATTGACTATAGCGGAAGCTTTCCGGCTTTTTGCCCTGTGTACAGTGGCGGATTGCCCGGTGAGTAACAAGATCCGGATAACGCCGTATCGGCGAGGTGAAATGGGTATAGGATTCGAGCGCCAGGCCGAAATGACCTTTTGCCTCGGTCGTGTAGACGGCCTGGGAAAGCGACCGTAAAAGCACCGTCTGGATTACGTGTCGATCTGCCCGTTCCGAGATTTGTCCAGTGAGTTTCATGTAATCGGCAGGCGCGGGCGATTCGCCGCCCCCCAGGCTCAAGCCCAGCGCTTCCAGGAAAACCCTCAAATCCGATACTTTTTCAGAGCTCGGGCCTTCGTGAACCCTTAACAGCCGAGACATCTTTTTCTTTTCCAGGAATCGCGCTGCAGCGCAGTTCGCTACAAGCATGCATTCTTCAATCAGGCGATGGGCTTCGTTTCTGACCAGGGGAACGATTTTTTCAATTTTCCGCTGCTGGCCGAAGACAATGACAGACTCCTGGGTATCAAAATCCATCGCGCCCCGAGCTTCACGCTGGACACGCAAGGCCTTGTAAAGGTCGTACAAGACTCTCACGTGAGGAACCAGGGCTTTGTGCTTGCCCTTCTGAGCTTCTGACGACCTAGCCAAAATCCCGGCAACTTCGGTGTACGTCATACGTGCCTGCGAGCGCATCACCGCGTCAAAAAAGCGTGAACGGTAGACCCTGCCATCGTCTGAAACTAACATTTCACAAACCATGCAGAATCGATCCTCATCAGGTACCAGGGAACAAAGACCGTTGGACAGTATTTCCGGAAGCATCGGGATGACTTGCTCGGGAAAATAGACCGAGGTTCCCCGTTTGACCGCTTCCTGATCGAGGCTGCTGTCCGGCATTACGTAGTGGGAAACATCCGCGATGGCAACAAGGAGTCGCCAGCCATTTTCCGTCCGGGTGCAATAAACGGCATCATCGAAATCGCGCGCGTCTTCTCCATCAATGGTGACAAACGGAATCTTCCGAAGATCCTGGCGCCCCGTCTGTCCAACATCAACAGTTGGATCCAGGCTTTTCGCTTCCCTTTCCACTTCCCCGGTCCATTTGAAGGGCAATTCGTGGCTGCGCAAAGCCATTTCGATTTCCATTCCCGGTGCCATGTGATCACCCAGCACTTCACTCACTCGACCAATCGGGCGATTCCGTTTTGTTGGCTGCTCCACGATCGTTACCACAACAACCTGTCCAGACACAGCCTCGCCAAGGTCCGAATCCGAAATCAGAATGTCCTGTGAAATCTTCTTGTCGTCCGGGATGACGAAATGGACCCCATTCTCGCTGAACAATCGTCCAACGGTCTCATGGGTATTTCTCTCGATCACCTCCACCAGCGCACCTTCCTTGCGCCCACGACGGTCCACTCCCCTGACCCGTACAACCGCACGATCACCATGAAGTACCGCACGCATCTGACGGGGAGACAGGAAAAGGTCGTCACCACCCTCGTCCGGGCGCAGGAATCCGAATCCTTCGGCGTTTCCGATCACCCTACCGGATGTCAGGTCAGCCCGATCGATTACGCAGTAGCACTTGTTCCGGTTCCTCAGCAGTTGCCCATCGCGTTCCATCGCCCTCAGTCGCCTGCGAAATGCATCAAGTTGTTCCTCTTCCTTCAATCCGAGTCCGTCCGCGAGTTCGCGCCGGGTGAGCGGCACGCCCTTCTGGTTCAGAAGCTTCAATATGAGTTCCCGGCTTGGAATGGGGTTTTCGTATTTCCTGGCCTCGCGTTCAGCCTCTGGATCCTGGAGTTTGAATTTGCGGGAC
>JANXGZ010000119.1 GCA_024958995.1 Methylococcales bacterium
TCCGGTCATCAAGGTTAACCCCGGCCACCGTCACCCTGATTCGATCACCTAGGCGATAACTAACACCGCTTCTTTCGCCATTCAGCCGGTGATGGATCGGGTCGAAATGAAAATAATCCCGCCTAAGAGATGAAATATGCACAAGGCCTTCGATGTAGACATCCGACAGTTCGACGAAGATACCGAAGGAAGTCACGGCTGATATAACGCCATCGAATTGCTCTCCAATCTTGTCCAGCATGTATTCGCATTTCAGCCACCTGACGACGTTGCGGGTTGCATCGTCGGCCCGCCGCTCAGCCATGGAGCAATGTTCTGCGACCATTGCCAAGTCCGATTGACTGTAGCGGAAACTTTCCGGCTTCTTGCCCTGTGTACAGTGGCGGATCGCCCGGTGAGTAACAAGATCCGGATAACGCCGTATCGGTGACGTAAAATGGGTATAGCATTCCAACGCCAGGCCGAAATGGCTTTTGGCCTCGGTCGTGTAGACGGCCTGGGAAAGCGACCGTAAAAGCACCGTCTGGATCAGGTGTCGATCAGCCCGTTCCGAGACTTGCCCTATGAGTTTCATGTAATCGGCAGGCGTGGGCGATTCGCCGCCACCCAGGTTCAGCCCCAACGCTTCCAGGAAGACCCTCAAATCCGATATTTTTTCAGAGCTCGGGCCTTCGTGAGCCCTTAGCAGCCGAGGCATCTTTTTCTTTTCCAGGAATCGCGCTGCCGCGCAGTTCGCAGCAAGCATGCATTCTTCAATCAGACGATGAGCTTCGTTTCTGACCAAGGGAACGATTTTTTTAATCTTCCGCTGCTGGCCGAAGACAATGACAGACTCCTGAGTATCGAAATCCATCGCTCCGCGAGCTTCGCGCTGAATGCGCAAGGCCAGGTAAAGGTCGTATAAGGCCTTTACTCGAGGAACCAGGGCTTTGTGCTTGCCCTTCTGCGCTTCGGACGAGCCGGCCAGAATCCCGGCGACTTCGGTGTACGTCATGCGTGCCTGCGAGCGTATCACCGCATCAAAAAAGCGCGAACGGTAAACCTTGCCATCGTCTGACACCAGCATTTCACAAACGATGCAGAATCGATCCTCGTTAGGGACCAGTGAGCAAAGGCCGTTCGACAGGATTTCTGGAAGCATCGGGATGACTTGCTCGGGAAAATAGACCGAGGTTCCCCGTTTGACGGCCTCCTGATCGAGGCTGCTGTCAGGCACTACATAGTGGGAAACATCCGCGATGGCAACAAGGAGTCGCCAGCCATTTTCCGTACGGACGCAATAAACGGCATCATCGAAATCGCGCGCATCTTCTCCATCGATGGTGACAAACGGAATTTTCCTAAGGTCCTGGCGGCCCGTTTGTCCAACATCAACAGCCGTATCCAGGCTTTTCGCTTCTCTTTCAACTTCCCTGGTCCATTCGAAGGGCAATTCGTGACTGCGCAAAGCCATTTCGATTTCCATTCCGGGTGCCATGTGATCACCCAGCACTTCGCTCACTCGACCAATCGGGCGATTTCGTTTTGTTGGCTGCTCAACAATCTCTACCACAACAACCTGCCCAGACACCGCCTCGCCAAGCTCCGAATCGGAGATCAGAATGTCCTGTGAAATCTTTTTGTCGTCCGGGATGACGAAATGGACCCCTCTCTCGCTGAACAATCGTCCAACGGTCTGATGGGTATTTCTCTCGATCACCTCCACCAGCGCACCTTCCTTGCGCCCACGACGGTCCACTCCCCTGACTCGTACAACCGCACGATCACCGTGAAGTACCCCACGCATCTGGCGGGGAGACAGGAAAAGATCGTCGCCGCCCTCATCTGGGCGAAGGAATCCGAATCCTTCGGTGTTACCGATCACCCTACCGGATGTCAGGTCAGCTCGGTCGATGACGCAGTAGCACTTGTTTCGGTTCCTCAGCAGTTGACCATCGCGTTCCATCGCTCTCAGTCGTCTGCGGAATGCATCAAGTTGTTCCTCTTCCTTCAAGCCAAGTTCGGCCACCAGTTCGGCCCGGGTAAGCGGCACGCCCTTCTGGTTCAGAAGCTTCAATATGAGTTCCCGGCTTGGAATGGGGTTTTCGTATTTCCTGGCCTCGCGTTCAGCCTCTGGATCCTGGAGTTTGAATTTGCGGGAC
>JANXGZ010000045.1 GCA_024958995.1 Methylococcales bacterium
AACCGGCTAATTCTGGTATTCTAGTCAGGCATCGGGTTGCCGTGTTTTTCGAGCCCATGAACGTCCGCTGGCAACGCGTGCCGCTACCGCCAACCTCGCTCAGGTCGCACCAGACACCCGACAAACACCATCCTGGAACGGACAGCGCCCCTGCCCATGCACAAGCCTTTACCTCTCCGCTCAAGTGACGGTGACGATCCCGGGCCACTTCTGTTTGGCAATCGGTCATTTCTTTTCTTTCTCGTCACCCAGGCACTGGGAGCCCTCAATGACAATGTTCTGAAACAACTGGTGCTCCTGCTTGGCGTTGGGTACACAATGTCGGGCATCGACTACCAGGCAGCGATCCAGTTCTTGTTTGCCATACCCTTCCTACTCTTTTCCGGTATTGCCGGGGACATTTCCGATCGCTACAGCAAGGGCTGGCTGATGACCCTGTGCAAGAAAGCCGAAATCCTGGTCGCATGTGCCGCCGTAGGAGCATTACTATTTGCCGCAAACGGAAACCCGGAACCCAGTGGAACTCCCCTGCATTTATGGCTTCTGGCCATTGTCTGTTTCGTCATGGGAACACAAAGCACCTTCTTCGCTCCGGCCAAGTACGGAGGATTGCCGCAACTGGTTCGCGAAGAGGATCTTGCCCCGGCAACCGGCCTGACCCAGATGACCACCTTTCTCGCGATTATCTTCGGTGTTGCCCTGGCCGGAATGTTAGTCGATGTTTTTGCAGGCAACATCTATGTCGGAGGCCTAATCGCAATCGGCATCGCATTACTCGGGACTCTGGCCTCACACGGAATCAGTCGTCACCCCGCTGCCGACCCCGACCGCCGCATTGGCATCGGTTCATTCACCAGTGTCCTTCCAAACCTGGCGAACATCATCCGCAACGACCAGCTCATGTTCCGAATCATGCTCGCCTATTCCTGGTTCTGGTTTGTTGGCGGTATCGCGCTCACCTCGATCAACGCCCTCGGGCGGCTCCAGTTGGGGCTAAACAACTTTGAAACCAGCCTGATGGTCGCAGTCACATCGATCGGAATTGCGGCCGGCAGCATGCTGGTGGGAAAACTATCGCGTGGGAAGGTACGGCTGGGACTGAGCATCCCGGGGGTCATTCTGCTGATCATTTGCCTAAGCAGTTTCTACCTGGTTCCGTTGCATAGCCCGAGCCCCGCCGAGATCGAGTTGGTTAAGCAGCTGAATGAATTGTCATCCGATGCAGGCGGAACGCAGGTAATCCCTCGGGCGTTACCGTCAAAACGATACGCCTGCATGCTGATCCTGTTTTTACTAGGAACAGCATCCGGGTTTTACTCGGTTCCGCTGCTGACGTTTATCCAGGCCCGACCTTCACAGAACCGGAAAGGACAGATTTTTGCTGCGGTAAACTGGTTGAACTGGATCTTCATCGTAGGTTCTGCAGCCGCCTACGGGCTGGGCATCACGCTGGTTAGCTTCCGGGCCAACCTGTTGCTGGCCTCGCTGGGCCCGCTAACATTGCTGGTTGCTGCTTTGCTTGTTCCCGGAATTGTCCACCGGCTGCGAAAGGAAAAACCCGTTTTCGTCCACACCGTGGACTGAACAGGACCAACACATGAAAACCCTGGCCGATGCTGTCTCTGCGTACGGACGACAGAAGCTCGCAATCATCCTGCTACTGCTGCTACTTGGCGCCTGCCTGATCGTATTGTTCGGATTCGTACCGCCGATTCCCCAGGATCTCGCCTACCACCGTTTCGCCCCCACCAGCGTCGAGATCACGGGAATCCCCAACACATGGAACGTGATGACGAATCTGCCGTTCGCGGTCATCGGTCTGCTTGGACTTTTATTTTGTTCCAGGACTCCACACCTCGTTGCAACAGCGTCATGGAAACTGTTCTTTGCGGGGGTCACTCTGACATCCATCGGGTCCGCATATTACCACTGGCAACCGACCAGCGCGACGCTGATCTGGGACCGGCTTCCCATGACGATTGCGTTCACATCACTTTTCTCGGCATTGCTGAGCGAACAATTCAGGGACACACTGGAACGATTCATACTGGTGCCAATGGTCGTTCTGGGTCTTTCCAGTGTGCTGTACTGGCAGCAGACTAACGACCTGAGATTCTACGCAATGGTTCAGTTCTTCCCGCTGGTTGCCCTGCCGATAACGAGTTGCATTATCCCCCTCCGTGATGGCTCCGGCCGGTACCTTTACCAGGCCCTCGCAGCCTATGCCCTGGCCAAGGTCTTCGAAACCTGCGACCAACAAACATGGAAACTGCTCGGATTCAGTGGTCACGCGATAAAACACCTGCTCGTCGGGTACAGCACTTTTTGCCTTTTTCTGATGCTGAAAAGCCGCCAACACGCGACCCAGGAACCCTAGCCGCCAAGAAGCCTCTAGGTGTTTTGACTTTCCACAGAGCGTTCATCCTCTTGTCGGGGAACAAACAAGCGAGAAAAAACAAGGCCCAGTTCGAAAAGAATCCAGATCGGTACCGCAAGCAGGGTCTGCGAAATCACGTCGGGTGGTGTCAGGAACATGCCCACAACGAAGGCACCCACAATCACGTAGGGTCTTTTCGCCGCCAGCGACTCCCGACTCACGACACCGGTCGAAACGAGGATTATGGTCGCGATTGGCACTTCAAATGATAAGCCAAAGGCAAAGAAAAGCGTGAGCACGAAATCCAAGTACCGGGAAATATCGGTCATGACCGCGACGTTTTGCGGACCAACCGCTGTCAGGAAGCCAAATATCAGAGGAAAAACAACGAAATAGGCGAATGCAATTCCTGCATAAAAAAGCAATGTACTGGACAGAAGTAGTGGCACAATCAACCGTTTCTCATGACGGTAAAGACCAGGGGCCACGAAGGCCCAGAGTTGGTAAAGAATCAGCGGTACCGACAAGAAAATGGACAGAACCAATACCAACTTGAACGGTGTAAAAAAAGGCGATGCGACATCAATGGCAATCATCGATGTGCTAGGTGGAAGATGAACCGTCAGCGGCCCCGCAAGGTAGGCATAGATTTCACTCGCGTACGGACTCAGCCCCAGGAAAACCAGCAAAACGGCAGCAATGGATTTCAGCAAACGCGACCGCAGTTCAACCAGGTGCGAAATCAAAGGTTGTTCAACATTCGTCGGGGGAGAACCGCTGGATCCGTCCATTGATCAGCCGGCTTTCTTACCGGTTTCCTGTCCGACCCGGACCGCACCGTTGCCTTCAGAAGGTTCTTCCAATGCGCTAGAAGTTTCGTCGATCAGACCCTGCATTTCGTTGGCCGGCAAATGGTTTTCGATAGTCTGTCGCAACTCTTCCGCATAGAGTTCGTCGCGGATTTCCTGCTTCAATGTCGCGCTCGTGCGCCGGGCCTTGCCAATCCAGAAACCGGCAACCCGAACAAGCTCCGGAAGCCGCTGTGGACCGACCACGACCAAGCAGATCAAGCCAACCAGTGCCAGTTCCCAGAAGCCCACGTCAAACATTCGGTCTCACCCAATTCGTTCTGTTCCCAACGACAATAACAGCCCGTTTCTAGGGCTTATCTTTTTCACTAGTTTCAACCTCGACATCAATCGTAGTCCCACCGGTTTCTTCAAGGTTTTCAGCCGCTCCGGGCCGGCCCTCTTCGTCATCATTCATCGCTTTCCGGAACCCCTTGATCGTGGTTCCCAGATCGGAACCCAGGTGCCGCATGCGTTTCGTTCCGAACAGCAAAAGAACGATTACCAGAACAATGAGCAACTGCCAGATACTCGGTCCCATGGTTTTTTCTCCACACTCAGTTGAATGAAATGAAACCGGTTGGTGTACCTGTTCTGACTACCGGTCCAGACAAAAAGTTTAGAGCCCCGCTGTAGAAGCCGACGTTACTTGTTTCTGGACGCCTTCTCTTCGAGACCGGACAAACCGAATCGGCGGCCCAGTTCTTCAAGAACATCATCCGGACCCAAACCTTGATGCGCCAGCAATACCATCGAATGAAACCACAGGTCCGCAGTTTCGTAGATGATCTGACGTTTGTCCCCCGCTTTGCCGGCAATCACGGTTTCAGTGGCTTCCTCGCCAATTTTCTTCAGGATGCCATCCAGCCCCTTTGCGTAAAGGCTAGCCACGTAGGAACTGTCTGGATCAGCGGCCTTCCGTTGTTCCAGTACGACGGCAAGTTCTTCCAGCACACGGCTCATGACGACCCCTTGTAAATGGTCTCCGGACTGCGGATAACTGGATCCGTTACAATCCAGGAATCGTTTTCAAGTTTCCTGTAGAAACAGTGATGGCGGCCAGTATGGCAGGCTATTCCACCGACCTGCTCAACTTCCATTAACAAGACATCTTCATCGCAATCCAGGCGAAGTTCCACAACCTTTTGCCGATGCCCCGATTCCTCACCCTTCTTCCACAACCTTTTCCGTGAACGTGACCAGTAGACAGCATACCCCTCACGCACTGTCAGTTCGAGTGACTCCCTGCTCATCCAAGCAAACATGAGCACCTGGCCGCTCCCTGCCTCCTGCGCGATCACAGGCACCAGCCCTTCCCGGGTCCAGCGAATTTCATCAAGCCAGGAAACACTCATGCCAAACGAACCTCGATTCCACGGTCTCTCATGTGTGCCTTAGCTTCCTGGATACTGTATTCGGCAAAATGAAAAATGCTTGCTGCCAGCACCGCATCTGCCTTTCCATCCACGATTCCATCGGCCAGGTGATCCAGATTTCCGACACCCCCTGAAGCG
>JANXGZ010000164.1 GCA_024958995.1 Methylococcales bacterium
GCTGGTAAAAAGGTCCTGCACACGGCTGATGCGGATAATCAGGATCTCGTTCGGCGATTCCCGATACCGTTCTATACGGGAACCATGCTTGATGCTATCATTTTCGCACCTGCAGTCAGGCAAGTCACTCGTCGTTTGGAAACCTTCAATGCGGAACGGAACCAGAATCCGCCACCGAGCTATCGACCGATCACCAAAGCCTGCACTAGCATTAGCTTGACCCCGATAGCCGAGCACAGCACCCATCCAGTCCGATTTTCCAGAACTCCGTCATGATCTGCCGTTTCTTTTTTTATTCCCTCGC
The DNA here is from genome assembly GCA_024958995.1 of Methylococcales bacterium. GTDB lineage: Bacteria > Pseudomonadota > Gammaproteobacteria > Methylococcales > UBA1147 > UBA1147. The sequence goes on from JANXGZ010000164.1 coordinate 305, forward strand.
AATCATTCTCAGTACTGCCGTAGGGGCAGGAGCCGTTTATTTCCTTCAACAGAACGCTTCGCCATCCGCTGGCGGTAGGCCAGTGAGAAACTTCGCCCTGCTTGACCAGAACGGAAGGTATCACCAGCTCTACGATTACCAGTCACGCAGAGCGGTCGTACTTTACAGCCACGACCCCGGCTGCCCCACGGCGTCCGGCATCGACAACCTGAATGCACTACGAAACGAATTCACGCCGGATTCAGTAGCGTTTCTGCTCATCGACAGTAGCGGAAACGGCCGAGCATCCCACGAAGCCCCAGACAAAAAAAGAAATCCGAAGGATATTCCAATACTGAACGATTCCACCCGACTGGTGGCCGAAAGCCTGGGCACCGTGCGTAGCGGGGAAGCCGTGGTGATCGACCCTGTGAACTGGACGGTGCGTTACCGCGGCCCCATTGACGACCGTAGCCATTACCAAACGGAAACCCAGGACCCCACAAAAAATTACCTGAAAGAGGCCATTGTCGCTCTGTCGACCGGACACCCCGTAGAAATTAGCGAAAGGATCAGCGTTGGCTGCCCCATCGATTTCGGAACGAATATCGATGCCAACGCTCTGTCATATTCGCATTCTATCGCACCGATTCTTCAGAAGCGGTGCGTATCATGCCACCAGACCGGGGGAATCGGCCCCTGGGCCATGGAAAGCCATGCCTTAGTCCAAGCATGGGCAGGCCAAATGCGTCAGGCCATCATGCTCAAGCAAATGCCACCCTGGCATGCGGACCCGTTGGTCGGGGAGTTCAGGCACAGCCTGGCGCTACCGCCCGAGGAAACAAAAACGCTAGTCCGCTGGATAAACGCCGGTGCGCCACGCGGAACCGGGCCCGACCCCCTGCAAACGAAGTCTGAGAACACAGTCGACGATTGGCCGCTGGGTGAACCGGATATCATCCTCACCGTTCCCACGTTCAAGATCCCGGCCGAGGGCATTCTCGCCTGGCAGTACGTCAAGCTACCAATACCAATCGAAGAGGATACCTGGATCCGCGCGGTCCACATGAAGCCGAGCAACCGGGAGGCGACACATCATATTTTCGGCTTCGTCGAGTACCCGAAGGAACGCAAGCAGGAAGAACCGCAGTGGGCCGAGGGCGCTAACAGTTTTTTCGCCGCCTACGTTCCAGGGTTTCCAGTCGTCCCCTTTCCAGTAGACTCGGGCCGCCTGATTCCCAGTGGATCAAAAATGATCTTCCAGAGGCATTACCTGACGGTCGGCCGTCCAACGGAAGACAACCTGCAACTGGGTTTGTACCTCCACGACAAGCCACCCGCCATGGAATACAAGATGGCGACTGCAATCAACATGGGAGTCCGAATCCCGGCCAATACCCGTGCTCACCCGGAATCTGCATCGGTGGTGATCCCCGAAGACGGTCAGCTGCATGCCATCTATCCGCACATGCATTACCGCGGAGACAGCATCAGAGTCAAAGTTCGTTACCCAGACGGAAACGAGGAACGGCTTCTTTCTGTACCGAATTACCAGTTCCAATGGCAGATGTCCTACCAGCTCAGGCACCCGAAACCCATGCCTGGTGGAACACAAGTCACGGTGGATGCGATATTTGATAATTCGTCGCACAACCCTGCCAATCCGGACCCAAGCAAGGAGGTTCGATGGGGACCTCTGAGCACACAGGAAATGCTGGTCAACTACATGATGTATACGACTCCGCGCTGAACAAACCCGAAAGCCGGAGCCTTGCAATCCGGTTCATGATGCGGACCGAAAAATCCGTCTCAACGGGTAGACACCCTGCCGAAATCAGCCGTCTGATTGCCGGTCGACTGCGACAGGCCGCTGGCTTTTTGCATAGGGAATGAACCGGCGCAGTGCATACACCGGCTTTTCAACCAGGTGCCAAATCACCATCCCCATGAGCAGGGTAGTCACGAATGCACCGGCCGCACGATCCAACTGAGCGGAAAAAGGCAGGTCGATGCCGGTCCATTCAAAAATATCTGCCGCGAGCAAGTGCACCAGGTAGAGGGTGTAACTCATGCCGCCAAAATAAACCAGTGGTTTCCAGCTCAGGAAGCGGACAACCCAGTGCTGGTTCGGAATCGCCCACAGACCCCAGATAAAAAAACCCATCGCCAGTGCAACCGGGGTCTGGTAATGAGAAACGGCAAATTGAAGAAACTGGCCGTGGCCGAGCTGGTGTTCCACGGCAACCAGGATCACAACCACCAGGGTTGATGTACCCAGCGTCCAGCCAGGAGCCAATAGCGTCAGACGATTTTGAGCTTCCAACCAGGCAAAAACGCATCCCCAGGCGAAATACTCCGTACAAACCGGCAACAGCGTCCCATAAAACGATTTCGGGTAGTACGCCATAAACCAAAACCTTGCAACAATGCTCAAACCCAGAAGGGAAAACAGCATCAGCGTCCGGTGACGGATGGGAGTCAGATAAAGTATCAACGGATAAAGGATGTAAAACTGCTCCTCCACACTAAGCGACCACAAATGCATCGATTCCCGGTGCCAGACCCCGACAAACCAGCTGTGGAATTCGCCGTGCGGCAGGGAAATACTCAGGGAAAACAGCTTGACGTTGACCAGGTAGAGCAGGTAACTGAGGGGGTGAGTCAGGTCGCCCAAGGCAATTAGCAGTAACACGACCAGGAAATAGGATGGACAGATCCTCAAAATTCTTCGGCTGTAGAATATTTTCAGTTTGCCGCCGAGAGTCGGGTTGTTCGCCGACATGAGAACATTGGTGATCAAAAACCCGCTCATGACGAAGAAAACTGGTAATGCGTAGCCCAGGTAGGCAACCTTGAGGGGCATGGGATGATAATGCGTGGCAAAGACCATCAGGAAAAGCACAAACCTGATGCCATCGAACTGATATTTTCTCATGCTGACTGCAACCTTCGTGTTCTGCCTTGCTAACCCCAACACCAGCCCGACCATGGATACCTCGGCAACCGGGTCGTTGTTTCAGGCTTCCCCTGCAGCGGGCAGCCCGGTTCCAATACCATTCAAAATTCGTTGATAAAACTCGGCCATGCGGTCTGCATGGCGTTGGCCGGTAAATTCACCCGCGATGCGCCAGCTTGCCTGCCGGAACTGTTTCAGTTTCTCTTCATCGGCAAGCAGTTCGGTCGCTTTCTCGCAGAGTCCCTCATCGGATTCGACCAGATAGCCATTGACCCCATCCTGCACCGACCCCAGAAAACTGTCGTCTTTCCTGGCAATGACCGGAAGCGAACACATCATGGCCTCTATCATGGTCATCGAATGAACTTCACTCATTGACGCTGTCACAAACAGATCTGAAACTCGATAAATCCCGGAAATGGACTCCCAGTCCACGTACCCGGTACAGATCACCTGGTTTTCCACGCTCAATAACTGGCCCCGTTCCCGCAGTTCCTTGAGCTCGGGACCATCGCCCACGAAGACCAGCCGGATGTCGCGTCGTTGACGCAACAGCGGAGCAATGGATTCAAGTAGCGTCACGACCCTTTTCTCGCGGCCAATCCGGCCAACGAAAAGGATGACTTTATCCCGCGGGGAAATACCCAAACCATCGCGGATTGCTGCAAGCTCCGGCCCGGAGTATGTCCGCTTCATGAAGCTTTCGGAATTCACGCCATTGGGAATGATCTCGATCGGCATGCGTGGCAGGAGGCGGCTAAAATACTTGGCAGACTTAGCCGATGGAGCAACCAGAGCGACACATCCCCCGAACAGCGAACGAAGCAGGAATCGCACGAGCGGCCGGTTAAACAACCAACCATTCAGAATGTAGTGATTGTACTCCTCCCACATGGTATGGCCGGTCTGCACCCGCGGCAAAGCGAATTTGCGCGCCGCGATGATCGCG
>JANXGZ010000112.1 GCA_024958995.1 Methylococcales bacterium
TGTTTGCCACACTCTTGCCACAATGGCGTTGTGCAGAAGCTAGTTTTTGTCGGTATAATGCATTTCGCACAATCATCAATGAGACTGTCAATAGAGATCATAACTATATGATATAGATGATTAAATCGAGATAAGCCTTGTTTCGCGTTATCTCTTGGCTGCGTGGCAGAGTGGTTATGCAGCGGCCTGCAAAGCCGTGGACGCCGGTTCGATTCCGACCGCAGCCTCCATCCATCGTCCAAAAGCGGTTTCCCCCTTATGGACCCGGGTGGTGTTTATCTTTCTCATTGTTTAATCCTCTCTCCGGGGCTCGCTACATGCTGACTGCTGCGGGAATTATCGCAAATACGAACCAGGGATCAATCGCTATGGAAATCATGGAAGTGGGGGACCTGATCCGGAACAGTATCGAGGATGCCGAGGTCATTGTAGAGGGAGAGGGATGCAGTTTCTCGGTCGTGGTCGTTAGTATCCTGTTCGAGGGCTACTCGTTGCTGAAGAAGCAGCAGATGGTTCTGGCTGCGGTCAAGGAGCCTCTAGCCACCGGAGAATTGCACGCCATCACCGTGAAAGCCTATACTCCCGACGAATGGGCGAGGCTTTCGTAGCCTGATCTGAAATTGATCTGGGTGACGGGGGCCTGGGCGTCGGGTTTTGATCGAAGTTAACGACGTCTGTAGAGCTTCGGGCGTTAGCCGCGACCTATCCGCCAGACTTAGGGTGCCCGAGAATAGCCTTCGGTAACACAGGGGGCAGCAAGACAATGGGAAAAAAAACCGATCTTGAACTTTTTCTTCGCGAAGTTGGCGATACTCTTCCGCTGAAGCAAACGGAGCGCGTCTACCTGCGGGCTACTACAGAGGACTCTCCCGGCCAGAGGTACCGAAGGGAGACCCAGGAACGCGAGGTACTGCAAGAGCCCCGCCTTTCCACCGACTTTGCTGAGCCGCTAGGTCCAGAGGATACCCTGTCGTTCAAGCGAGACGGCGTGCAAAATGGAGTTTTCCGGAAACTCAGGCAGGGACGCTATCCCGTCGAGGCAACGTTGGATCTCCACCGCAGAACCGTGGAGGAAGCCCGCAACGATGTCCTAAGTTTCATCCGTCGTTGCGCCAGATTGGACGTACGTTCGGTCCTGATCAGTCACGGGAAAGGCATCCGGTCAGACAGCTATCCGGTCATCAAGAGTTTCCTCGCCAAATGGCTGCCGACGATAGAGGGAATTATCGCTTTTCATAGTGCGCAAAGTTTCCATGGTGGGACCGGTTCTGTTTACGTGATGCTCAGAAAAAGCCAAAAACAGCAGGAAATCAATGGAAAACGGTTCTTGAATTCCCGTTGATAGCTCCGCGATCGTTTTGCCGGTCCATCAGGGTGGTTAACATAGATGTAACCGGATTTTTGTCAACGGTCCATGGCCGAGGGGTTGGCGGACCGGGTATTCGTGGCTGCAATGCACGACATTTGCCTGAACTACTGAAAAGCGTTTGTTTTCGACCATTGACAAGCAAGCATCTCCGAATTCCGTGAATTGACCGGGTCATTCCGGGCCGATTTCGATGTTAACTATCCGGCTATTCTTTGACCGTTGGTGTACGGTAATGCGGCCGTCATCTTCATCGGCTAAGGCGGATGGATTTTTACGCTATCTGAATCAGGAGTGTCACAGTGGAATCGATTGGTGTTTTCTGTGGTTCTTATGTGGGATCACGCGTGGAGTACTCCCAGGCCGCGCGTCGATTGGGGCAGGAACTGGTCCGACGAGGTGTGCAATTGGTCTACGGTGCCGGGAGTATTGGCCTTATGGGTATTCTGGCTGACCAGGTGTTGGAACTGGGAGGCCGGGTTGTAGGGGTAATACCGGCGCACCTGTCGACCCAGGAAGTTCTCCACGAGCGGGTGAGCAAACTCCACGTTACCGGGAGCCTGCTGGAGCGCAAACTGCTGATGATGGAATTGTCGGACGGGTTCATTGCACTTCCAGGCGGCATCGGGACGCTTGATGAACTATTCGAAGTCTACACTTGGGCCCAGTTGGGCCGGCACAGCAAACCGATCGGGTTGCTGAATTCCTGCGATTACTTCGATCCCTTGCAGGAACTGATCAACCATTCGATCCGTGAAGGATTCACCCGGACCGATTTTCGCCAGTTGCTGACCGTAGAGAGTAATCCGGACGTGCTGATCGACCGTATGATTGCGAAATAGAAAATTGCTTTTCGTGGATGCCCCACTGGAGAAGGCGGTGGCGACCAGGTTTTTTCGAAACGGGAAAATTGAGTCGCTGAAGAGGCTCGGCAACGGCCTTGTGAACGATACGTTCCTGGTCGAGACGACCTCGGGGGATATCCCCCGTTTTGTTCTGCAACGAATCAATCGGGAAGTATTTCCCTCGCCGTTGGATATCATGTCCAACCTGGAGGTGCTGTCCCGGCACATGGAAACCACAAGCGAAGTCGGGGTTGAGACAGAGACCCTCGAAAAAAGGGGCGCACCGTCTCTCTATCGGACCGCTGATGGAAAAACCTTTCACGTTGACGATTCAGGACATTACTGGAGAGCGCTGACGTATGTAGAGGACAGTATGACTCTCGACCGTCTCGAGTCTGTAGCCGATGCGGAGCAAGTCGGGTTGGCTTTGGGGAATTTCCATTCCCGTGTCAGCGATCTGGAAACTGGCCTGATGCGAGATACCCTGCCGGGGTTCCATGTGACGCCTGAGTACCTTTGTTGTTATGACCGGATTGTTAAATTTTCCAGCCCAGATCGGTTCACCCTGGCTTCGGCCGATGTCCGGTTTTGCCGCGATCATATAGAATCCCGCAGGGCCGGGGCCGCTGTTCTGGAGAAGGCTCGCGGTGACGGGTTGCTGGCGGAACAAGTGATTCACGGTGATCCGAAGCTGAATAATATCCTGTTTCACAGGAAGGATCGGAAGGCCCTGGCCATGATTGATCTGGATACGGTCAAGCCGGGGCTTGTGCTTTACGATATTGGTGACTGCCTGCGTTCGTGCTGCAATAATGCCGGAGAGTCTGGCCTAGGTTCTTCAGGCGTCCGGTTTGATCTGGATATTGCCGAGGCCATACTGACCCGGTATTTTGAAAAGTTTAGGTCCTGCCTGAGTGAGTCGGAAATCGACTACCTGTACGATGCGATTTTTCTTCTGCCCTTCGAATTGGGACTTCGGTTTTTCTCGGATTACCTTCAGGATAACCGTTATTTCAAGGTTCAATCCCCGGATCAGAATCTCGCAAGGGCCGTGGTGCAATTCAACCTGGCGATGAGCGTGGAAAAGCAGAAAAAATCAATCCATCGCCTGATTCGCAAGTTAACGTCTCCGGTGGGCTAAAGAACATACCTCAGGCGGGGATCAGCGAAGAAGGTTCTGGGCCATCAAGTTGTCGAGGATTTGAGGTCTTGGATTTGCCGATGAATGAGCCGTTTTGGCTCTCGCTATCGATGTTCTACGGGTCAGGTCTCCTACTCGCAGCTCGGGCAAAGATCCAGGGTATGGATCGTCGCCCTGGAAATATCTTCTTCGTCCAGGTCGATTCTAATGCCTTCTCCTTTCTGCCAGAGTGGAACCTGGTCCAGGTAATGAGGGGAGAGGGGGTTACCGGACTGGCCTCCGAGCACAACGAACCGGCTTTCTTTCAGGTCCCCAAGGTCGATGACTATGCGCCCGGTGGGAACGGCGGCCGGATTTGCCAACGGGTTCCGAAGATCCACAGTCCCCTGCAGGATGGTACTGGCATCCGAGCCAAAGGGAAGGGGCGGGCTATTGAAGATCC
>JANXGZ010000211.1 GCA_024958995.1 Methylococcales bacterium
CTGACGATTCAGAAAAAGGAAAAATACCATGGCAACCAGACCAACGGCAGTCAGGTCAGCAACACGGTAAAAATCTGTTTTTGTCAGGGCCCAGCGTCGGTTCAGGTAGTAACGAGCTTCCAGAATGATTGCGATGGGTAGCGCGAACCAGATCAGTTCGCATTGCCAACCCCAGAAGAGCGCGGACAACCCACCAAGGTAACGCGGTTTGATTGGGTTGCTGCGGCTCATAGGGCCTTTAGCCCGGCTTCGATGTCCTCTGCCTCCAGAACGTAAAAATCTTCACGATAGGTAGTTGCATCACTTTCCCCCGTAACAATAAATACTGTGGTTTGAACTCCTCTGTTTTCGATCGTCGCGAGCAGGGTCTCCTGTTGTTTACCGAAACCGGAGAACACCATCAGGCAGCCGCTCATCCTGCGAGCGTGTTGCGAAAGAAGGTCTACGAAGTCAGAAGATAGCTGGTCTGTTAACTGAAGGGTGGCCAGAGCTTCCAGTTGTTGTGAAGTCTGGGCATAGCCCCGGCCAGCAGTGATTATCTCCGGTCGAGTTGACATGAAGTAGAGATCCATCAGTCCATCCAGGTTCTCTATGTTCGTGAGCAGGCTCGCGGCGACCGAGATGACTTCCTCGAACGCCGCAGGATTATCACCGAGGGTATCGACGATCAGGGCCTGGCGCACAAAAAACTCATCCTGGAACTCCTTAACGATCGGCTTGTCACGTTTTGCGGAGCTCGCCCAGTGGATTTTCCGGATCGGGTCTCCATCGCGGTAGTCACGCAGGGAAACAAATTCATCACTTTCGCCAATGGACCAGGTGGAATTAATTCCGCCTGGCTGGAAGTGACGGCCGCCCTTAAACTCAAACCGCCGTGGGATAGGGTACCGCTTCGGTAGCACCGTCAGGTGTTCGCGGTTATCGAATTCCGTGGCTCCGTAGTTCAGGCCAAAGGGGTCGGGATGCAGGATGGTGGTGGATTCGAAATATACGTGCCCTCGCCTTAGAGGAGTCGCCTCGACAATGGCCTGGGCGTGGGAAAGTAGTTCAACATCCGGTACATCAGCATTCTTAAGACTGATACCGGTATTTAGTTTCTGCAGCCAAATGAAACGGTGAAATCCAAGCCATCGATCATAGGCATTCCGGGTTTCTTCCCCTGGTTCCTTCATACGTTCAAACTGGGCGAGATCTGGTGGAATAATTTTTGGGTTATCGAGAACCTTCAGATCTCGTTCGACGCGATTCCCACCATTGATGACGGTGATAAAATATTCGAACGGAACACCCGCGGTAGCATACTTAGGCAATTGGCGTTTGACGCTGACGTCTGGTGAACGAACCTTGATGCTCAGGCGTGCAAAGACCAGTGTGCAGACCAGTAATGCAAACAACTGGTAGACAAATGAAAGGTCTGTGTCTAATCCGACGGCACCACAGATAAACGTACTGGTTTGCAGTAACCTTCCCCGATCTGAGTTACGCCGCATGGCGCGACGGTTAATAGTTGTTAACCGTGTCCAGGTTGGGAAGGCGCGTTCGCGAAAGGCCATATCAGTTAAGCGGGGACGGGAATGTCCTGAATAATATCCAGGAGTATCTGTGCGGTCTGTGAGCCAGAGTATTGCGAACCGGAGTCCAGTATCAGTCGGTGGGCGATGCTTGGTATGGCAAGTTCCTGAATGTGATCCGGCGTGACGAAATCGACACCTTCCATCAGAGCAAGTGCCTGCGACGCTTTCATCAATGTTATTCCTGCCCTGGGACTGGCGCCCATGGCGACCCCCGGTGTGGTCCGGGTCTGTACAACAATGTCGACAATGTAACGTTTCAGTTCGTCAGAGATTCGGATGTCAGCCGCAGCTTTTCGAATAAGACGAATGTCTTCAATTGATGTGCAGGCGGCAAGGGAGTCCAACGGATGCTTATATCTTTGGGAGTCCATGATCAGCACTTCGTCCTCTTTAGAAACGTAGCCGAGTTTAAAGCTCATAGCGAAACGATCCATCTGTGCCTCTGGTAGCGGGTAGGTGCCATGAAACTCAATCGGATTTTGAGTCGCAATTACAAAGAAGAGTTCATCCATCGGATGCCTTTCACCTTCGATGCTTACCTGATTTTCTCCCATTGCTTCAAGCAGTGCAGACTGGGTTCTTGGTGACGCCCGGTTTATTTCGTCGGCCAGTAGTATCTGGGTAAAAATCGGGCCGGGCCTGAAGCAGAAGCCCTGGTTTTGCTGGTCGAAAACAGAAACACCCAGGATATCCGAAGGCAACAGATCAGGCGTGAACTGTATTCGTTTG
>JANXGZ010000133.1 GCA_024958995.1 Methylococcales bacterium
TATCGCGTTAGCGTATTCGTTTCGATTCAGCCGATGCAGGATCTTCGTTCCCGGATTAGGCTCCGCCGTGCGATCGATTTCGTTTTCAAGCCAGTCCCTGAGGCCGTTGTAGTCAGCTAAGGAAGGCCGAGGCATGCCCGGAGGAGGCATCATTCCGGCCCGCAGCTTGCGGATCACCTTCTCCCAGAGTTCGGCATCCTGACTGACCAGCGTCAGGTCGATATTTTCGAGAGAAAGATTGGCGGTGCGATTAAGCTCGTTGTGACAACCGACGCAGTATAGCTCCACGACTGTGGTGTGGGCAGCGACTTCCGCTGCGGTCAGGCTCGACTCCTGTTCTAGGTCAGCTTCACCACACGCGGACAATACGGATAGAATTGCTATACCAATGTATAATACAGCCTTCCTCATTCACTGCCCCGCTCGCATAAAAATCTCCAACCTATACTATATAGCAATTTCTGGGTTTTTTCCTTGGCTGTTGAATCTTCCATGAGGTTTTGGTTGTCAATCAGTAAGGGGAATGATAGAAGTAAACTCCATGTTGGCAGAGTCTTAAAATGCCATATGCTTGAGGAGACGACGAATGGGTATTAAACACGGCCTAGCATTCTCATTTATCTTGCTTCTGGCGACCGCTGGTCCGGCTACCGCCAGTGAGGTGGCGGACGCAGCAATGAACCGTGACCAGGAAACGGTCAGGTCGCTGCTTAATCAGAAAGCCACAGAGACTGGCCTCGCAATCGAACACCTTCGTGGTTTCCTAGACTACGTCAATGCACCTCAGATCGATGGCACCACGGCACTCCACTGGGCTGTCAATCATGACGACTTCGAAACAGCGGATCTGCTGATAGGTGCTGGTGCTGACGTGTCTGCAGGGAACCGCACGGGCGTCACCCCCATGCGTCTGGCCGCCATCAATGGCAGCATGGCCATGATCGAAAGGCTTCTCGATGCGGGAGCGGACCCGAACACCCCTCTGACCGAGCATGGTGATACGGCTCTAATGATGGCTGCCCGCACCGGTTCAGCCGATGCGATCCAGATGCTGCTGGATCGCGGTGCTGAGATCGACGCGGTCGAAACTTGGGGCGGAACGAGCGCTCTGATGTGGGCCATTTCGGAGCACCATGCCGGAGCCGCAAGTATGCTGATCGAAGCAGGCGCGGACTTATCTGTTAGATCCAAAATAGTATCAGTCGCAAACCGACGCGGCGCCGAAGGAACTGTTCCCGAAGACGCTGATCCCAATGCTGATCCGGTCGGCTATGCTAACGGAGGATTCACTCCCCTTCTGTTTGCGGCCCGCGAAGGCCAGATGGACACAACCCGGCGCCTTATTGCAGCGGGGGCAGACATTAACGCGATCGCCGCCGATGGAAAGAACGCTCTTGGACTTGCGATCTATAACGGTCATTTCGAGGTAGCGTCATTCCTGGTAGAGAACGACGCGGACCTAAACCATGCCGATGCAGAAGGATTTCCGCCGCTGTTCTGGGCGGTGGATCGCCGCAACATGGAGTGGAACCCCGGGTTCCCCTGGGTCGAAACGACCGATCCCCTACCACTGATACGGCAACTCCTTGATGCAGGAGCCGAACCGAATACGTTCGTTAACAACACCCCGCGGTCCCGGCGCAACTTCGGAGGTTCGCCGCGGACCTTATTTGCGACCTCGCTGATGCGGGCCGCGTACTCCGCCGATGTCGAGCTGGTTCAACTCCTTCTGGATTACGGCGCGGACCCTTTGATTCCCAATACCGACAATGAGAACGCGCTGCTCGCGGCGTCCGGTTACGCATGGATCGACGGTTACAGCCAGGGGCGGTCGACCGGAGAACGACTGGCCACGATTCAGCTACTGGTGGAACTGGGTGCGGACGTGAACTGGGCGTGCGACCACGGGATTACACCGCTGATGATGGCCGCAAACTTTGGAGAGGTCGAACTCATTCAGTACCTGGTCGAACAGGGCGCCAACTTAGCCGCGCACGACCTGGGTAAGAAGAACAACGGCGCGTTCGGTGGAAGCATCGAACCGCTGATGCCCATCGATTACGCGATCGGTGTGGGAAGTTTCCGCCCCAACAACGCCATCATTCACATGGAAGAAGCGACTGCTCTGATGACGCGGATGATGGTCGAACGCGGAATCGTGCACACGACTTCGGAATGCACCCTTCGCGCCTTCTCGTGCGGCAGCGTGGACCCCCAGGGTTCAACTGCAGCAGAGATTGCGATTACGCGCTCTGTTCAAGTCGGGAATCAGGTCGAAGGTATTACAGGAGGCCTGGAAGTGGAAGTCGAGGAAAGCGTCACGCCTAACCCGGAGTAAAATAATGACAAGAATTTTTCGTTTCTTTTGCCTTGGGATTTTTCTGTCGTTGGCACTGCCAGCCACAGCGCAAGTCGGGCACCCGGCCAAGGGATCCTGGACCGGCTTTTATGGTCCCAATGATTCCGATCAGAATCGCTTCCGATTATTCTTAAACTGGACAAATCGAGAAATCACTGGTGTTATCAATCCCGGTAGGAGGGCTATAAGCCTGAATAAGGTGGAGATGGATTATTCCACCTGGACGATGACGCTGGAAGCTGAAATGCCAGTGGATGGGGGCACAGCCCATTTTGTGGTGACAGGAAAGCTTGAAAACCTTGGCTCATGGACCAACCGATTGTATTCAGGGACCTATACTCTGGGCA
>JANXGZ010000003.1 GCA_024958995.1 Methylococcales bacterium
ACCATCTGAATCTGTTGTACCACAATCGGACTCATGTCGCCGCCTCCACCTCCGCTGGTATTGGTCGAAGAAGAGGTTGCGATCGGCACCTGGTCGCCGACGTTGATTGTGGCCTCCTGGTTGTTCAGGACCATCAGTGACGGCGATGAAATCACTTTGACATCGTTCTGTTCCGCCAGCGCAGTCAATACAGCACGAACCGCACCAACGCTGTCGGTGATCGAGTAGCTGAAACCATTGGTAGCGCTAAGCAGGTCGGAGGTTTTGGTATTGGCACTGAACTTGGTCTCGGCCATGCCAATGCCGGCAAAACCGTGCTTGAAGAACCACTGGATGCCGTGCTCGAGACTGTCTGTGAGGTCGACTTCTACGATAGTCGCGTTGATCAGTACTTGCAGCGGAGCAATATCGAGCTTCGCAATGACATCCATGAGGGTTTTATAGGCCTGCGCGGTGGCAACGATGACCAGTGAATTGTTGTTTTCATCAGGGATTACTCGGACATCCTGGTGACCGCCAACGCTGAGCTGGCGAGCTGAGCTTTTAATGGTGCCGCCGGCTGCGCCGGCCACAGCACTGGCCATGTTGCCAATCGAAACGGCACTTCTACCTGGCGATAGCTGGGCCGGCGGAGGGGCTTTTTTACCGCCCGTGGAAAACAGGGCGTTCAGGAGGTCGGCCAGGGTTGTTGCCGTGACATTTTGAACACGGTAGACGTAAATGCCACCGCTGCCGCCCGTGTCTGCGGTACTGCGATCAAGGCGTTCGAGCCAGGTGCGTGCTTCCTTCAAGTACTGCGGTTGCGGCGTGATGACCATCACCGAGTTCATGCGCTCGATGGGAATCACCTTGAACATCCCTCGCAACGGGTTGTCCTCGTCCGGTCCATGACCAAAAACCTGCTCCAGTTCGCCGATGACCGTCTTTGCGTTGACGTTTTGCAGCGGGTAAATCATGACCGACATGTCCTTCAGCAGGTTGACGTCGAACACCTCGATGGTTTCAAGAATGTTCTGCAGTTCGGAACCGGTCCCGGCCAGCACCATCAGGTTGCGGGTCTTGTCGATTAGTACCACCGATTTTTCAGGCAGTATCGGCTCAAGGATTTTCTGCATTTCCTCGACACCGATGTAACGAAGTGGAATCACCCGGAGTTGATACCCGGTGGGAACCCTTTGTCCCAGCGGTCCCAGCTTGACCGATTGCACCCCGGTCAGGGCCTGTGCCGTGGGTTCGATGCGGAATCCGCCTTTCCCCTGGATCAGCACGGCTTCGTTCATTCGCAGCAGGATTTCCAGTGTCGGAATCAGCTCGTCACGGCTTAGAGCTCGGGTAGTCTGCAGGGTAACCCGGCCCGAGACTTTAGGCGAGAACATGTAGTTTTCACCCAGCGTGTCGCTGAGAATGACCTTGACGACTTCACCGAGGTCGGCATCGTCAAAATTGAGCGTGTACTCCCCGACACCGGGTGGTTTTATGGGGATTCCGGTCTTCGGCTGACCAATCAGGAAGCCGCCGGTTCCCGGGTACATTTCAACGGTCGGCTGCTTCCGCGATTCGGCTCCGGCATTCAGCCCTAAGTCGGTGAATAAGGATGCGTGCTCCTGCTTATTCTCATCCGCAACCACGGCAACCGGATTAAGTGGAAGCTTCCCTGTTAGGGAAGGCCCGAAGCTTTCGCATCCCACCAAGAGAAGTGTCATTGTTACCAGGAATAAGAGGTGCCCAGCTTCTGTTTTTACCATGCTCATTAAGTGCTGTTTAGGTAACAATGGTTTTCCGAAAGACTTGTCGTCTCAGTTTTTTTACACTTGGCTTTTCGGTCGGGATTTCCTATCGTGGCTTGTGAAGCTTGATCTGCTGGCGAACTTCGCCTCGCTTCATGATAACCCAGTTCGGTTGGATCTCGTCCAGCGTCCATCCGTTGACCGATTCGTTGACCCGCAGCCGGTGGTAAGAGTCGGTGCTGTCTTTGACCAACACAGTTATGACGTCAGGCGTCATAACGACGCCCATGAGCTTGATTGGGAAATTCGCCTGTTGCCCACCTTCAACTAACTGGAAGGATCCTTCGTTGGCCACCGGTTGTCGACCCATGATCATGAGGGGACGTTCAACGATTGCTGAAAATTTTTCTTTGGAAGGAAACGACAATCGTTGGTGATCGGCCCTGTCCAGCATGACATTCGCTTTCACCGGCCTATCGATTTCCAGCCTGGACTGATCGATGTTGCGGTTAAGGTAGGCCCATTCACCGCCAATCACCACAGTAAAAAATCCGCATAAGCCTAAAAGCACCCGGGTTAATCCAGATTTTCTAGTCACTGCCAATGGTTTGGTTGGAGTTGTTGCCTAAGCAGCAAGAACAACCGCGGGAATACAAGTGGGTTTGGTTCCCCTGTTCCCGGATGCTCACTGAGGTGTGTGATGATAAGCCTGTTCTCCAAATTTAGGATGTATGTCGGCCCTTTAGGCAAAGAAAACGCCTACCGTAGAAACAATAACGGCCATTGATACCTCCGCGAGATACCGATGTCAACTGATGAAACTCACAGAAAAACTCCGATTCTTTATAGTTTTCTTACCCCATATGAATACGCATGGTTAAGGTACATAAGGGATAGGCAGTTTGGCAGAACAAACTGATATACCTCGGAAAATACTATCCTAAATTAGGCGCCATGCAAACTTGCCCGAAGTCGAGTGATTCAACTGTTTCCGAATAACGATCGGTCGACGCAAAGAAGAGAGCCAGATACCCGGCCAATAATGAATCGAGTCGCATCTAGCGACCGCAAAAAAACTTGCATAAAAACCTCAAGCTTTTGTGACGCTGGCCGCTAAAGAGCGTGATTGCGAAAAACTAACGGCAATCGGGTAGCAAGGGTTTGGATATTGTCGGGCCCTCGCACTACACATGATTTATTAAATCAACCACACTTTCGAGAGTGTGGTGCAAACAAAAGAGGAGACATCAATCATGAAGGATTCCTTGAATGTAAAAGTCTGGGGACCAATTGCTCTTTTCGTTTTTGCAGTTGGGTGCAATGATTCCACCGAAGATAAAGCGCCTGCAAGCGTAGATGCCTCAAGTCCCCCACCGGGGCTCGGGAATATATCCCCCACAAATAAAGCACCCGCAAGTGGAGGTGTGCCCTCTCTTTCCACCCGCCTCGAGGGTCTTAATCCTCGTGCGGCTGCTCCTGGTCAAAGAGATACCCCAACATTTACCAAGGGTATGGCCCCGATAAAAACCGGGGATCAAGAACATCGATGATGTAGATTTTGCTTGGAAGAGTACTTTTCCAGAAGGAAAACTTCTCGACAAAAGGACTTCGGTTAAAAAGCGCCGGATAGGAAGCCAGATAATGAATGTCCATGTTCGACAAAGTCTGGTTCGAGTTGAAGGGAAGAATCCCTTGATCACGTCAGAGGAAGTCTTTGTTTACGACGAGGACACAAGCGAATACACGTCGGCCGGTGTTGAGAACTCGTCGGCCAACCAATTGTTGGTCAGCACGAACAGCGCACAATCGTCTGCAGGAGTTCAGTCAGCCCATTCCACTGTACCCTTGGGCGATGGCATGTTTTTGGTCAATCTGGGCGAACACCACGTTGGATAGCCGAAACCAGGCCGCAGCGAGACTCAAAGCAATGCCTGGCGTCCAGCACGTCGAGCCAAATTACATTCTCACCGTTAACTCAACAACGCCCAACGATCCCAGCTACGACAAGTTGTGGGGAATGCACAATAGGTCGGATACGGATATCGATGCACCGCAGGCCTGGGATGTCGGAACCGGTACCGGAGAAATCCTGGTTGGTGTA
>JANXGZ010000004.1 GCA_024958995.1 Methylococcales bacterium
GGACGGATTTTCCAGTCTTCTGGCGGTTGTGGCACCGAACCTGATGGCCAAGCCGGCGACGGTCATGTTCAACAAGGTCACCATCAAGGGTTCCAAGCAGGCTGTACAGATGTTTGGCCCTGCACAGCGTGGTGTTGCAATGGCGGTCGCGGATTGTGTTGAAAACGGCACGATTCCAGCGAACGAAGCAGACGATCTGTTCATCTGTGTGGGTGTATTCATTCACTGGCTGGCTGAAGACGACGCCAAAATCCAGGATTACAACTACGCAGCAGTCAAGGAATCGATCGAACGAGCCTGTTCTGGTTCACCGACCGCAGCAGAAGTTGTTGCAGCAAAAGCATCTCAAGAACATCCTTTTGCAGCACACGCCTAATTTCTTGTAAGTCGAAAAATGTGCCCCGGCGAGTTTCGTCGGGGCATTATTATGTTTAGGGTTTAATCAGTCCGTCATAAAACGGGCGATTAGGGGCGCGGTGATGTCACCGCGGTGCAGGGCGGTTGCAACAAGGACGCCTGCGAACCCCGATGAGGAAAGCCGTCCCAGGTCTTTCGCGTCCCGGACTCCACCCGCAGCGAAGAAATCTCTTTGCGGCCAGTTTCTTCTGAACGAATCTAGTCGGTTCCAGTTAGGCCCGCTGGGTCCTCCTATACTGGCAAGGCTCATGATAATGGTTCGTTCGGGCCACAGGTATTCGTTTTCAATGATCTGTTCAGGCCCCAGGATGCCGTGTTCGGAAAAATCCAGAGATAGAACCGTCGATTCCTTTCCTGGTAAAAGGGTTTCCAGTCCGGATTCGGGGAGCGATTCGGAACCCAATACTGCAGTCCAGGCTTGCTGATCGGTATCCTGATGAGTCAATATATCCAGTCCCTGATCTACCCAGAATTCCGTTTGATCGAAGGTCATGATCATTTGTTGAATGAGGTCCAGATTGGAGCCCTTTTCCATCAGTGCATCCAGGTCTGCGACGTAGATGGTTCTGAACGGGAAAAGTGACAGAAGCGCCGTTACGTACGTGAATGGATCACCGTCCGGACAAAGTGGTGTTTGCAGGGGGCGGTATTGGTTACGAAGGCCCAGTTTCGCATGAACAGCCTGCCCACCCTTTAAGTCGATTACCGGAATGATTTCCAAGAAATGCCCATGCGGATACTAGTATTTGAATATATTACCGGCGGCGGGTTGGCAAGGGAATCCCTGCCGGATTCCCTTGCCAGGGAAGGAGAACTGATCCTGCAGGCATTACTGCATGATCTGGAGCGGATCAAGGAGACCCGCTTGCTGGTGCTGCGTGATGGCAGGCTGGACACGGTTTCGTTGTTCCGGAGGAACATCGATCTGGTGATTGTGGATTCCGGTGACGATTTCGAAAAGGTGTGGAAAGAAGCCATCTGTAAGGTAGACGCCGTGTGGCCGGTCGCACCGGAGAGTGGCGGCATACTGGGCAGGTTATGCCATCAGGTGGCTGATTCGGGAAAGACACTGCTGAACAGCCCGGCTGAAGTGGTGGAACTGACCACGGAAAAAATGAAAACATTGCAATGTCTGGCCGCTCATGGCATCGATGTTGTTCCCACCGTTCCGCTCGAATCCTTCGCTGGACAGTTCCGCGGTCCCTGGGTTATCAAGCCCGATGATGGGGTCGGTTGCGATCGAATGACCATGATTCACACCTCCCGACGGCTTGCAAGTATGAGAAAGGATTGGTTGGGGCAAAACGGCATCATCCAACCTTGGCTCGATGGAACTGCCCTGAGTCTATCAGTACTGTTCAATCGCGGAATGGCGGTCCTCCTAAGCTGCAACGAGCAGAAGGTGGTTGTCGACCATGAACGCTTTTCCCTAAAGGCCTGTATCGTCAATTCGTCAGGACTGGACCGATCGATATACCAGGACCTGGCGTCCGCGGTTGCACAAGCCTTGCCGGAACTAGTCGGTTACGCCGGGGTGGATTTCATCTCCCATGGCGGTCGGTGTACGGTGTTGGAAATCAATCCCAGGCTGACTACCTCGTATGCAGGGCTTTCAAGGGCTCTGAACCAGAACGTTGCTCAAATGGTGATCGACCTTTTCCTGACCGGCAAGATACCGGGCAGCATCAACCACGGTACTGGACTGATGCTGGAGTTGAATCGAGAGAAACCTCATGAAGCCTGACTGCATCGTTGGCTGGGATATCGGCGGTGCACACGTTAAGGCAGCCGTGATCCGTAACGACAAGGTGATTGATACGATGCAGTTTCCGTGCCCCCTGTGGCAGGGACTGGATTGCCTGCAAGAGGCGATCGACCGAGTTCTTGAGCAAGTGCCGGATGAAGGGGTGATTCACGGGCTCACCATGACCGGCGAACTGGTGGATCTGTTCCCTGGAAGGGACGAAGGTGTCCGACAGATACTCCTGACAATCGCCGGTCGCATCGAGCAGGATCGTTTGTACGTATTTGTCGGCTTGAAAGGGATCCTTCCGGTGGCGGAACTGCTTTCTGACGACTATGCTGCGGTGGCTTCCGCAAACTGGTTGGCCTGCGGAGTCTGGCTCGCCCAGACTCTAGGGACGGCATTGTTCGTCGATGTCGGAAGTACTACCACCGATATCCTGTGCGTGGAGGATGGCGAAGTGAAGGCGACGGGATTATCAGATTACGACCGGTTGGTATCCGCGGAAATGGTCTACACAGGCATCATTCGTACTCCGCTGGCTGCGCTGGTTTCGGCCGTTTCGTTCGAAGGTAACAGCGTACCCCTGATCGCCGAGTTTTTTGCGACTACGGCAGATATTTATCGCCTGACGGGAGATCTAGAGGAACAATGGGATCAGTTTCCACCTGCGGACGGTGGTGAAAAGACCATCGACGACAGCGCCAGGCGATTGGCTCGAATGATCGGACGGGATCTTGGCTCTGCGTCCATGCAGAACTGGAAGGGTCTTGCCGCTTACCTTCGAGATCGTCAGCTGGAGCTTATCGAGCGCGCCTGTGTTCGCCAGTTGTCCCGGTTGGATTCGGCTTGCAGGCCGTTACTAGTCGGGGCGGGAGTGGGTCGTTTCCTGGTTAAGTCACTGTCTTCTAAGTTTGGACTCGAATATCGGGATTACGCGGAGCTGATCGACAAAAGTTCGGCGAGTGGACGCAGTTCGGACTGTGCTCCGGCAGCTTCGGTCGCGAGGTTGCTGGAACGGTATTCGCTTGATGCGGCGGCCCGTGGTCGGTAGTGCGTGATACGATGACACACCTATCCTCATGCGTTTTGCAGCGGCTCAGCGTCATTCCGAGGCCCAGTATTTTTCCTGATTGATTTCGGAGCGACGTTACATTCCGATGATTCGAGAACTTCCCTACTCCGAAGACAGTGTGGCGTTGTATCGAGTACTGTCCGATCACCCTTGGGCGGTATTTCTGGATTCGGGTTTTCCTTATTGCCAACAGGGGCGTTTCGATATCCTGACGGCAGACCCCTACAAGACGTTGGTGACCCGCGGAGGGCAGACCGAAGTCACGGGGCCCGATGGAAGTCAGTTCCATCCAGACGACCCCTTTGATTTGCTCAAGCAGCATTTGCCGCGGCAAGCCTCGAATGAGACATCGTTTCCCTTCAGCGGCGGTGCGATTGGCTACTTTGCCTACGACCTAGGACGCCGGCTGGAAGAAATACCCGTGATTGTTAAGGATTCTGAAAATATTCCAGAAATGATGGTGGGAATTTATGACTGGGCGATTATTGTCGATCACAAGCTGAAACAGAGCCGACTGGTTCAA
The DNA here is from genome assembly GCA_024958995.1 of Methylococcales bacterium. Lineage (GTDB taxonomy): Bacteria > Pseudomonadota > Gammaproteobacteria > Methylococcales > UBA1147 > UBA1147. Next base: position 3,760 of record JANXGZ010000004.1, read on the forward strand.
CACCGGTTTGATGCAACCACCAAAGGGATCTGTGACCGGATTTATCAACAGTTGGCAGGTGACCCGGACAACTCTTCCGACGGTGGGTCTTTCCGCGTAACGGGCCGTGTCGCGTCAAACATGAGTGCGGAGACCTACGCCCAGGCATTCAGGCGGATCAAGCATTATTTACTGGAGGGAGACTGTTACCAAGTCAATCTGGCGCAGCGTTTCTCGGCTCGCTGTGAAGGCGACCCCTGGATCGCCTACGAGGCCCTGAGGAAGCTCAATTCGGCACCGTTTTCGGCTTATCTGGGATTGCCCGGCGTCCAGGTGCTAAGTTCTTCGCCGGAACGTTTTCTCAAGGTGGAGGCCGGAAAGGTAGAATCCAAACCGATCAAGGGCACCCGACCTCGGTATGATGATCCTGCCGAAGATCGGCAACAGATCAGCATCCTCGAGGACAGCACCAAGGACCGGGCGGAAAATCTGATGATCGTCGACCTGTTGAGAAACGATATCGGAAAGACTTGTAAGCCTGGATCGGTCAAGGTTCCCAAACTATTTGATATCGAAAGTTTTGCCACCGTGCACCACATGGTCAGTACGGTTTGCGGTCAACTGGCCGAAGGCAAGCATCCCATTGATTTGTTGAAAGGCTGTTTTCCGGGAGGTTCGATCACCGGCGCACCGAAAATCCGCTCGATGGAAATCATCGAGGAACTGGAACCGAATCGCCGAGGCGTCTATTGCGGGTCCATCGGCTATATCGGCTACGATGGGAACATGGACACCAACATCACCATTCGAACCTTGGTTCATTCGGAGCACGAAATGCGATTCTGGGCCGGAGGTGGGATTGTGGCCGATTCGCGCGAGACGGCCGAGTACCAGGAGAGTTTTGACAAGGCTGCTGCCCTGCTGAGATTGATGCACGAACTGGGTGCCACAGAGATTCCCGGAAGCCGGGTAGAATGAGGGTTGCCGGTTTCGGTGTGCGAGTCGGCAGGTTTCACTGGGGGAGAATAGGCGATGCACGTCATCAAGTTGGGAGGTAGCCTGGCCAATACGGCCTACCTGGTCGACTGGCTCGAAGTCCTTTCGGCAAGAGCCAATGAAGGCATGGTGATCGTTCCAGGTGGAGGCGGGTTTGCTGATGAGGTTAGACGTAGCCAGGAGGAATGGAAATTTGATGACCGGGCTGCGCATAGAATGGCCTTACTGGCAATGCACCAATACGGCCTGATGAACGAATCGCTGGGTACGAATCTGCAAGCGGTTGTCGGAGCAAAAGCCATCCCTGGCGTGCTTACGAGAAAGCGTGTCGCGGTCTGGTTGCCGGATATTGCTGAACTGGACAGGGCAGCTATAGCCAGCGACTGGACGGTAACTTCGGATGCCCTGTCCGCCTGGTTGGCTGGCCATCTGAGGGCCGAACAGTTGACCCTCGTGAAATCCTGGCCCCAATCGGGTATATTGGCCCGCCCCGAGGATCTGGCACGCCAGGGGGTTCTCGATTCTGCATTGGTGGATATCTGGAAGCCGACCGGTATTCCACTGAAGATATTCCATTGCACCGAATGGCGGAAGTTTGCAGAGGAATTTGATCATCAACTCGCCGTCTGATAGAAACACGGTGGTTTGGATGCTCGTGCATGGGCCGACTGGATGCTATTCCGCAAATAGAGACCACCGAACAGGAACCGAAACCGGCCCAATCAGGAAGAAGATACAGAAATGACGACCAGGACACGTTTTGCACCCAGCCCGACTGGCCACCTGCATATCGGCGGGGTAAGGACCGCGCTGTTTTCATGGTTATACGCCCGTAAGAAAGGTGGGCAATTTGTTCTCCGTATCGAAGATACGGATCTTGAACGTTCGACCACCGAGTCTGTAGATGCCATCCTGCAGGGAATGACATGGCTGGGCTTGGCTCATGACGAGGGCCCTTTTTACCAGACCCAGCGGTTTGATCGCTACAAGGAAGTCATCAGTGATTTGCTCGATTCGGGCGATGCCTATCATTGTTACTGCACCCGTGAAGAGCTTGATGAATTGCGGGCAGGGCAGATGGGGAGAAAGCAAAAACCGCGTTACGATGGACGCTGCCGGCATCGCACGGGTCCGCGTGATGGTTTGGATCCAGTGGTGCGTTTTCGTAACCCGACCGATGGGGAAGTTGCATTCAACGATCTGGTTAGAGGCCAGATCGTGGTTCAAAACCAGGAACTCGACGATCTGATCATTGCCCGACCAGATGGGTCGCCTACTTACAACCTGGCCGTGGTTGTAGATGACCTGGACATGGGGATAACTCATGTCGTGCGGGGTGATGACCATATCAACAACACGCCCCGCCAGATCAATATCCTGAAAGCCATGGGGAAACCGGTGCCACAGTACGCTCACGTACCGATGATTCTTGGAGCCGATGGTGCGAGGTTGTCCAAGCGGCATGGAGCTGTGAGCGTGATGCAGTACAGGGACGAAGGCTACCTGCCAGAGGCGCTGCTGAACTACCTGCTGCGGCTGGGCTGGTCGCACGGTGATCAGGAGGTTTTTTCAGTGGACGAGATGGTCGAACTGTTTGACATTGGTGACGTGAATCTGGCTCCGTCCACCTTCAATCCGGAAAAGCTGCTGTGGCTGAACCATCACTACATCCGAAACGGTGATCCGGAAAAGGTTGGAAAACACCTGTGCTGGCACCTGGAACAATTGGGTCTAGATCCGGGAAATGGTCCTGAGCCCGGGGCCCTCGTCGAGGCGCAAGGTGAGCGCTGCAAGACACTGATTGAGATCGCTGAGTCGAGCATCTTTTTCTACCAGGACTTTCCCGACTACGATGTCAAGGCGGCAAGGAAAAACCTTCGTCCGGATTCATTGCAGGTGCTTACCCTGCTCAGCGAAAGACTGGCGGCACTCCAGAAATGGGAAAAGGAGGAGCTCCACGATGTAGTTCAGGCCGTGGTCGACTCTACCGGTCTCAAGTTTGGGAAGGTGGCCCAGCCGCTCAGGGTGGCTATTTCTGGTTCCACGGCCTCGCCGTCCATTGACCTGACGCTGCTGTTACTGGGGAGGAGTAGGACTCTGGAAAGGCTGGATCGTGCGATGGAATTTGTCCGCTCTAAGGAGACCTGATTCTGACCGGGTTACGCTCTGTTTGTGGGACGCTTCGGGCTCTTGGTACAGGCCATCCAGGGGCCGATAAACGACAACCTCTGGATTCTAGACATCAATCTTCAATTGACGTAGAATGCGCTTCCTCCGAAGGGGCCATAGCTCAGCTGGGAGAGCGCAACACTGGCAGTGTTGAGGTCAGGGGTTCGATCCCCCTTGGCTCCACCAAACAATGATCATGGAACCAGAAGAACAGTACGGAAGCTTTCAACAGTTTTAGTCCCCATCGTCTAGAGGCCTAGGACACCGCCCTTTCACGGCGGTAACAGGGGTTCGAACCCCCTTGGGGACGCCA
>JANXGZ010000228.1 GCA_024958995.1 Methylococcales bacterium
AAGCCAAACCCGACATGGACTCCCGTGTACTGGAACTTGGCCCCATGGCTGCACATTTTTTTAGAGAACTCGGCGAGGACTATGTTGAGCGTTACCAGTGGCGGTTCCAGACAACCACCGCCCCTTACCTGTTAGACGATAAAAACCTCAAGAAGGGCAGGTCGGTCACCTTTACTCGCGACAAGGACTGGTGGGCAAAAGACAAGAAGCATTGGCGCTACCGATTCAACATGGACAAAATCCACCTGGCCGTTATTCGCGACACTTCCAAGCACTTCGAAGCATTCAAACGTGGCGACATTGACCAGTTTAGTCTAGGTCTCGCCGAGTATTGGTACGAAAAACTTCCCGACGATGATCAGGATGTCACGTCAGGCTATATTCAAAAATCGATGTTCTATAACCAGCATCCAAGACCCACATTTGGTATGTGGATCAATACCTCAAAGGAACTGCTGAACAACAAGGACATTCGGGTCGGCATCCAACACGCATCCAACTGGGACCTGGTGCTGGAGAAATTCTTCCGGGGCGATTACTCCCGTATGAGAACGTCTTCAGATGGCTACGGAGAATTTACCCATCCAACACTGCAGCCAAGAGAGTTCGATATCAACAACGCGCAGGAAGCCTTCGCCAGAGCCGGTTTCGTGAAGCGTGGCTCTGATGGCATCCTGCAAAATGCCGCGGGCCAACGACTGTCTTTCACTTTCTCCACCGGGTACGAACAATACAAGGATATCTTGACCATCCTGAAGGAAGAGGCGCTCAAAGCGGGGCTGGAACTGCGGCTAGAAGTTTTGGACTCCACGGCCGGCTTTAAAAAAGTACAGGAGAAGAAGCACGACATTCATTTCGTGGCGTTCTCTGTGTCCCTGGAAATGTATCCCCGCTTCTGGGAAACCTATCACTCCGACAACGCTTACGATGTACCTTACCTGGCAGACGGATCAATCAACCCGGAACGAAAGGTTAAAACCCAGACAAACAACCTGGAGGTTCTCGCGCTGCCGGAAATGGACAGCATGATTGACCAGTACCGAGTTTCCGGTGATAAGCAGGAAATGATGGACCTCGCTCACCGTATGACAGAAATTCATCATGAACATGCGTCTTTCGTCCCCGGCTTCACCCAACCCGGGTACCGAATCGGACACTGGCGATGGATCAGGTACCCGGAAGGATTCAATTACAAACACACCCGAAGGCATAACGAGCTCTTTGTTCACTGGATTGATACTGAAATCAAAGAAGAAACCCAGGCTGCGAAGAAATCTCGCCAACAATTTCAGCCAGAGATTAACTTCTACGACCAGTTCGCAACTCCCTGATGGCCGTACTTTCCATCAACAACCTCATCACCGAATTCGACACCGACGAAGGTCGGGTAAGGGCGGTCGATGATGTCTCATTTACCGCGCAGGCGGGTAAAACGCTTGGGATCGTTGGTGAATCCGGTTGCGGGAAAAGTGTTACGGCCCTCTCCATTATGCGATTGCTGCCACAGCCCATGGGGCAGATTGTTTCCGGCAGCGTTGAGCTTGATGGAACCGACCTGACGCAACTGCCTATTCCCCAAATGGAAAAGATCCGTGGCGCGAGAATTAGCATGGTGTTCCAGGAGCCAATGACCGCATTGAACCCTGTGCATACGGTTGGCCGCCAACTGACCGAAGCTCTACTGATTCATAAAGACATTACGCCCGACGCAGCAATCCGAGAGGCAGTCGGAATACTCGACCGGGTTGGCATACCCTCCCCTGACGTCAGAATGACCGAATACCCACACCAACTCTCTGGCGGCATGCGGCAGCGTGTTGTTATCGCAATGGCGCTTGCCTGCAAACCTGACTTCCTTATCGCGGATGAACCTACAACCGCTCTGGACGTTACTATCCAGGCTCAGATCCTGGAACTGATCAAGGAACTTCAGGCAGACATGGGCATGTCGGTCATATTGATTACCCATGACCTTGGGGTGATCGCGGAAACCTGCGATGAAGTCGTGGTCATGTATGCAGGTAAAGTCGCAGAGAGAGGAAGCGTGTTCGATATCTTTGATCGTGCGGCGCACCCCTACACTCGCGGC
>JANXGZ010000149.1 GCA_024958995.1 Methylococcales bacterium
TTGTGGTTCGGCCCTGGGTTTCCCTCCATCGGTTGTCAGGATGCCTCCTGAGGGTTTCAGGTAATAGAGGGAAATCAGGAAAGTGATGAAGGCGCCGACCAGGAACCCTGTAATAAATGTCGCCAAAGAGAAGGTTCGCACCCGTGCCGCGCTGGCTGGTGAGTCGCGGGCCGATTCCTTTGGGGGACGTTTTTTCGCGAAGTCCTGAGTCATTAAAATTTGAGTAGAGAGTATGCAGGGAGATTGTATGGAAACCGCTAAAAAGTATCTAGGGCGATTTCTTGATTGGAAGGGTTTATCGGCTTCCGTTGCGCGCTAAAACATGTCTGTTGGATCTACGTCCACCGACCAGCGTACCTTTTTTGAGTCGGGCAAGGATTCCGTGGTCTGAATGATGTGGCGTACCTCCCGGTGCAGATCTGACCGGTTTGCCGAGGTTACTATCAGCAGCTGCCGATACCGGCCTGCTTTCTTCTCCATAAGAGCGGGTATTGGTCCCAACAGGTTCACGGTGTTGCGCACCTGTACCTTCGCGATGATGGATTCAAGAAACGATCTGGCGGTAGTTGATGAGTTGGCCTCAGCCCTGATGATGGCATGGAACGTAAAAGGTGGTAGGCCAGCTTCCTTTCGTTCCTGGAGCAGACCAGTAGCGAATTCGAAATAACCATCCTGAACGAGTGTTTCCATCAGGGGATGTGTGGCAAAAGCCGTCTGGATAGTGACGGTGCCGGGTTTATCTGCCCGTCCCGAACGCCCGCCCACCTGCAGAATAATCTGGCCCAGCCTTTCCGTTGCCCTGAAATCCGCTGAGTAGAACCCAGAGTCGATGTCCAACATGGCCACCAGTGTTACGTTGGGGAAATGGTGTCCTTTTGCGAGGAGCTGGGTGCCTACCAGGATGGCTGATTCGCCATTGTTGATCTCTGAAATGAACGATTCCATCGATCCTTTGCGTCTGGTGGAATCCCTATCGATGCGCAGGACCGGGAATTCGGGGAACATTGCGGTCAGTGTCTGTTCGATTCGCTGGGTGCCCAAGCCAAGTGGTGAGAGCTGGCTGCTACGGCAGGATTGGCAACGGGTGATGTTGTGGCTAATGGTGCCACAATGATGACAAACCAGCGTATTGGTATTCAGGTGGTACGTCAGTTTTGCGTCGCACCGGCTGCAGTGTGCGATCCAGCTGCAATCGTTGCAGATCATGACCGGTGCGAAGCCTCGCCGGTTAATGAAGATCAGGACCTGCTCTTTGTTTGCGAGTCGCTCACCAATCCGGTGGCGCAATGCCCGGGTAAGTCCGCCTTTCTGCTCCAGGTGGCGAGTATCCAGGAACTCGTAGCGTTCTGGTTCGATGCCGGGTGGGCGCGTCGCAAGTTCTAGTAGGTGATACTTACCGCTGTCGGCATTGTGCAGGCTCTCTAGCGAGGGCGTCGCTGAACCCAGAATGACAGGCAAGCCTTCGAATCCGGCGCGCAGAACCGCGAGGTCGCGTGCTGAATATCGAAACCCATCCTGTTGCTTGTATGAAGCGTCATGTTCCTCGTCAACAATGATAGCCCCGGGAAACTTGAGTGGCGTGAAAATCGCAGATCGGGTACCCAGGATGATGCCTGCTGACCCCTCCCTGGCCTGGAGCCAGCCGAGAGCTCTTTGTTTGTCTGTGAGCGAAGAGTGGAGAATCGTGATGGGGACATCGAACCTGTCCTGGAATCTTGAAATAGTCTGGGGCGTCAGGCCTATTTCTGGTACCAGGACCAGCACCTGTTTGCCAGCCTTTAATAGCGGTTCTATGACTCTCAGATAGACTTCTGTTTTTCCGCTGCCCGTCACGCCGTATAGAAGGAAGGGTTTGCCGTCGGTGCGGTTTTGAACCGCGTCTGTCGCCGTTGCCTGTTCCTCTGTGACAGTGATTCCCGAGTGGTTAACCGAGCCAGAAGAGAAGGGCTCGTGGGGTGCCGGAACTTCCGCGTGCCATTGTGCCCAGTCTTTTTTTTCAATCGAGCGGATTGTTTGACTTGAGATATCCATGGCGCTTAGTTCTTCTCTTGTACGTCCGGATTGTTGCAACGCGCCCAGCAGTTTCCGTTGCGCGTGTGCTCGCCCCAGGGATTGTTGGTCAATCAGGCTTCCTGCGGGTGTCAGGGTCAAAAGTTGGCTGGGCTCCTGCGGGTCTGCGCCTTTTCGAAGGA
>JANXGZ010000197.1 GCA_024958995.1 Methylococcales bacterium
CCAGTTTGTGATCAACGCGATGTCTCCGGCCGAAATTGCATCGATCGTTGTTGATGAGGATTCGCACGGAATGGATGTTGCGGTGTCCACTGACAATCTGTCACAGGCCATTGGTCGTGGTGGACAGAATGTGCGACTTGCGACCGAACTGACCGGTTGGAACCTGAATGTCATGGACATCACGGATGCGGAACAAAAGGGGGATCAGGAACGCAGAAAAGTCATGGATCTATTCATGCAGGATCTCGATGTCGATGAAGACGTTGCGTCGATCCTTGTCCAGGAAGGTTTTGCCTCCGTTGATGAATTGGTTTATGTTCCGGCCAAAGAGCTTTTGGAGATAGAGGAATTCGATGAGGGGATTGTCGATGAACTGCGGACCCGGGCGCGAGACGCGCTTTTGCTCCAGGCCATCGTGTCAGAGGAGAAATTGGACCAGACTGTACCTGCGGAGAATTTGCTGAAGATGGAAGGGGTCGACAAGGGGCTGGCATTCCAGTTGGCAAGCGGGGGGGTGGTTACCATGGAAGATCTTGCCGAATTGTCTGTTGACGAATTGTTAGAAATTACAGGCTTAGATCCGGTAAAAGGCGCGGAACTGATCATGACTGCTCGGGCGCCGTGGTTTGAGGATGAGCAGCCGAGCAAATAGGGGCAGGGGAAATCGATGGCAGAAGTGACGGTAAGAAGTCTTGCGGATAAGTTAAATATCTCCCTCGACAAGCTGGTTGTGCAACTGAAAGATGCCGGGCTCGGCGCTTCCGGGGCTGACGATGTACTTGACGATGGAGAGAAGCGGCTCCTATTAACCCATTTACGCAAGAGTCACGGTAGGGAAGCCGATTCGGAGTTAGTGCCTAGAAAAGTGGTTCTAACTAGAAGGAAAACCGAGGTATTGCAACAGGGCAGAGTTCCTGGTCGCAGTCCGGTGTCGGTTAACGTTGAAGTGCGCAAACGGCGCACCTACGTTAAGCGGTCGGAACAGGTTGCCGAAAAGGTGAGCGAGGAAGTTGAGTTTGTAAAAAAAGCTCTTGAAGAGCAACGAAACGAACAGCAGAAATCGATTCAGCAACAGGAAGATCAGATCAAACGTCGGCAGCAAGCCGTACAGAGGAAGGCTGAGGAGGAAAAGGAAAGCAGGAAAAAACGAGAGGAAGAAGAGACGCGCCAGCAGGAAGAGCGTCTTCGAGAGAAGACGGCAATGGAAGCTGACAAGGCAGTGGCTGGAAAGGAAAAAGCCAGGAAAGAAGCAGAAAAGCGCGGAGAGGAGAAACTGGCCAAGTTGGAGTCAGAAAAAAGCCGCAAGAAATCGATCAAAGCATCAACCGGTTCAGGTGGTCGACTACATGTTGATGCGGGTAAAAAGAGAAAAAAGAAAAAATTCCGTCGGGCTGGCCCCATTGTTGTCGGCCCAAACGACCAGAAGCACGGTTTCGAAAAACCAACGGCACCGGTGGTAAAAGAGGTCCTACTTCCGGAATCCATTACCGTTTTCGACTTGGCTCAGAAGATGTCGGTAAAGGCGGCGGAATTAATTAAAGTACTGATGGGTATGGGAACCATGGTGACCATCAACCAGCCATTGGACCAGGATACAGCCTTAGTGCTGGTGGAACAGATGGGGCACAGTGCTGTTCTACAAAGCACTGATAATCCGGAGGAGGAATGGTTGGATGACTTTGCCGATGATTCGGGGGAGAAGGTCGCTAGGGCTCCGGTGGTGACCATCATGGGTCACGTTGATCATGGCAAGACGTCCTTGCTGGATTACATTCGTAAAAGTCGTGTTGCGGCGAGCGAGGCAGGCGGTATCACCCAACACATTGGTGCCTACCAGGTGGACACTGGACACGGGTCGATTACTTTCCTGGATACTCCAGGACATGCCGCCTTTACGGCGATGCGTGCCCGAGGAGCTCAGGCTACAGACCTAGTCATCCTCGTGGTTGCGGCGGATGATGGGGTGATGCCGCAAACCAAGGAAGCCGTCGAGCATTCCAAAGCGGCTGGCGTACCGGTCATCGTGGCCGTGAACAAGATCGACAAGTCGGAAGCGGATCCTGATCGAGTCAAAAGTGAGCTGGCGGCAATGGATGTAGTTTCGGAAGATTGGGGCGGCGATACCCAGTTTGTCAACGTTTCCGCCCACACGGGCGAGGGAATTGACGCATTGCTTGAATCACTCCTGCTGCAGTCGGAACTGCTTGAACTCAAGGCGCGCGATGAAGGGCGTGCGGCTGGTTTGGTGATCGAGGCGCGTCTGGACAAGGGACGTGGCCCAGTGGCGACTGTGCTGGTGCAGAAGGGGCTATTGAAAAAAGGTGACGTAATCTTGTGCGGCCACGAATTCGGCCGAGTGCGGGCGATGTTTGACGCAAACGGACGAAGCGTGAAGCAGGCCGAGCCTTCAACCCCGGTCGAGGTATTAGGCTTGTCGGCAATACCCAATGCTGGCGACGAATTCCATATCGTTAAGGACGAACGCAAGGCACGCGAACTCGCAGGGCAACGCGAAGATAAGAAACGCATGATCAAGCTGGCCAACCAGCAGGCCACGAAACTCGACGAAATTTTTTCCCGCATGGGTGCCGGAGATGTTGCGGAACTCAATCTGATTGTCAAGACTGACGTACATGGAAGCTTGGAAGCACTGCGCGAGTCGCTGACGGGGCTTTCCAACGAAGAGGTCGCTGTCAAGGTAATCGCCGGGGGAGTCGGCGGCATCAACGAAGGGGATGCCAACCTGGCTGTGGCCTCCAGCGCGATCATTATTGGCTTTAACGTAAGAGCCGATGCCGCAGCTCGAAAAATCATCGAGGGAAAGGGTCTCGATCTGCATTATTATAGCGTTATTTACGACGTCATCGATCAGGTCAGGACGTCGATCAACGGTCTGCTGACTCCCGAAATCAAGGAACAGGTGGTTGGGCTTGCAGCGGTCCGAGATGTGTTTCGTTCTCCCAAATTTGGCGCGGTTGCCGGATGCATGGTTTCCGAAGGACTCATTACCAGGAATTTGCCGATCAGGGTTCTGCGGGACAACGTGGTCATCTACGAAGGCCAGCTGGAATCCCTGCGACGTTTCAAGGATGACGTCAACGAAGTCAAGGCTGGTATGGAATGCGGTATTGCGGTGAAGAACTACAATGATGTAAAGGTCGGCGATCTGATCGAAGTTTTTGAAAGGGTTGAGATTGCGCGACAAATTTGAGGGGGCCGCTGAGTGGTTTGATGCTACTGAAACTGTCCCACGGCCCTTCTGTGAAAACCATCTGACTTTTCTACGGTATGCCCAGAGAATTCGCTCGTAACCAGCGAGTCGCCTCGCAGATACGGCGTGAACTTGCCTTCATCCTCCAGACTGAGTTAAAGGACCCGCGGCTTGGATTCATGACGGTCAGCGGGGTTGATCTGACAAGGGACCTTTCAGTTGCTAAGGTGTATTTCACGATACTTGGGAAGGGGCATGACCAAGTCGAAAAAAACCGCAATATAATCGACCAATCGATCCCTTTCATCCGCCGCCAGCTGGGCAAGCGGATGAGAATGCGGGTGCTTCCCGAATTGCGTTTCATCCACGATACCTCGATCGAAAAGGGAATGCGGATTGATGAATTGCTCAATCCTCAAAAGCTGGATCCAGCAAAAAACGGGGACGAAACGGAGTGAGAAGCCGTAACCGCGGTCGGAAACTGGATGGATTCCTGTTACTGGATAAACGAATTGGGATATCGTCTAACCAGGCGCTACAGGAAGTCAAAAGATTGTTTAATGCGGCCAAGGCGGGGCATACGGGCAGCCTGGATCCGCTTGCTACCGGGCTGTTACCGATCTGTTTTGGCCAGGCCACTCGGCTTTCTACCTTCTTGCTGGATACGAGCAAGGCTTATCAAGTGGATATCCGACTGGGCAGTACAACAACAACCGGCGATACAGAAGGCGAGGTCCTCGAACAAAAGCCGGTTCCGGTGCTGGACGAATCGGTTCTAAAGCCGGTTTTGTCAGCTTTGACCGGGAGTATCAGCCAGGTTCCGCCAATGTATTCGGCGTTGAAGCAAAAAGGGGTTCGACTTTACGAATTGGCGCGCAAGGGTATCGAAGTCGAACGTAAGCCGCGGACCATTACCATCTACGATTTGGAATTTCTCGCTTATTCCGGAAACCTCCTATCCGTGCGGGTTTCGTGCTCGAAGGGGACCTATATCCGGACCTTGGCAGAATCGATTGGTGAAGCCATTGGCTGCGGTGCCCATATTGACAGCCTGCGGCGTACCGGGGTCGGGCAGTTCCGGATAGAGAACTCCTGGACCATCCAAGGCCTCCAAACTGTTACTAGCGAAGGTAGAGAATACGAGTGTCTGTTGCCGATTGATCAGGCAGTGGGCGAGTGGCCGAGACTTGAATTATCTGCAGAAGCGGCATGGAGTGCCAGCCAGGGTCAGTCGGTCGTGGCTCCCGGGAAATCGGCCCAGGGTTGGGTCAGAATGTATACCCCGGACAGTCGTTTTCTCGGAATGGGCCAGGTGTTGCCGGACAATCGGGTAGCTCCGCGAAAACTGTTTCTTCAGTCAACCGGGGCCGGCCAGTGAGTCGTAACTGGGACAGGGGGCGTCGATGTTAGGCCTATTTTTTTCAAAAGTTGTTCAATCTATACCCGACGGGTAGAATGACCCGGTTTTGTTTCAACCAATTTGGAGTTTAATTACATGCCATTCAGCGCAGAACGAAAAGGGCCGGTGATAGAAGAATACCGGCTTTCACCGACGGATACAGGGTCTCCCGAGGTCCAGGTCGCTCTTTTGACGGACCGCATCGTCCATCTCACTTCCCATTTCGGGGATCACAAGAAAGATCATCATTCTAGGAGAGGGTTGATCCGGATGGTCAATCAGAGGCGTAAATTGCTGGACTACCTGAAAAGAAAATCCGTGGAGCGATACAAGTCACTCATTCAACGATTGGAATTGCGTAAGTAACGCATCTATATTCATTGCATATATAACTTTAGGAAAAAACTGTGAATCCGATTCGGAAAGAATTTCAGTACGGCGAACACCGTGTCGTCATGGAAACCGGTGAAATTGCCCGCCAGGCCAATGGGGCTGTTCTTATCAACATGGCCGACACCGTCCTACTCGTGACTGTTGTTGGAAAAACTGCGGATGGTGGGCGGGATTTTTTCCCCTTGACGGTTAATTATCAGGAGAAAACCTATGCTGCCGGAAAGATTCCGGGGGGGTTCTTCAAACGCGAAGGCCGTCCTGCTGAAAAGGAAACACTGACATGCCGCCTGATTGATCGACCAATCAGACCACTATTCCCGGATGGGTTCACCAATGAAGTTCAGATTATTGCAACGGTCATGTCCCTTAACCCAGAGGTTGATCCGGACGTTGTTGCGATTCTTGGTGCTTCGGCAGCACTAGCCATTTCAGGGCTGCCATTTAACGGTCCTCTGGGCGCGGCCCGTGTTGGGTTCCTTGACGGTCAATACCTGCTGAATCCGAACAAAAGCCAGATCAAGGACTCCGATCTTGACCTTGTCGTTGCAGGAACCAGAAACGCCGTGCTAATGGTTGAATCGGAAGCGCGTGAACTGACCGAGGAACAGATGCTGGGTGCGGTTTTGTTCGGTCATCAACAGATGCAGAACGCAATCGACACGATCGAAGAACTTGCTGCCGAAGTTGGCAAATCCAAGTTGGACTGGTCGGCACCGGAAAAGAACGAAGCACTTGCAAGCGCCGTTCGTACACACTGTGAGCGCCAGGTCGCAGCAGCCTACCAGGTTGCCGAAAAACTGGACCGCCAAGAACAGCTTAAGGAAATTCGTACTGCAGCGATTGATGCTTTGACGGCCGATGAACAGTTTCAGGAAGTCGAGATTCGCGGCGAACTGGAAAAACTGGAAAAGAGCATTGTTCGTAGCAGAATTATTTCCGGTGAAAGCCGAATCGATGGCAGGGACAATTCCACGGTGCGACCGATTTCCATTCGAACCGGTGTTTTACCTCGAGCCCATGGGTCCGCGCTATTTACCCGTGGTGAAACCCAGGCTATCGTGGCGGCGACTCTTGGAACTGAACGCGATTCGCAGATCATCGATGCGCTGGAGGGTGAATACAAGGAACGTTTTATGCTGCATTACAACTTTCCGCCTTTCTGCGTCGGTGAAACCGGTTTTGTTGGATCACCCAAGCGCCGTGAAATCGGCCATGGCCGGTTGGCGAAACGAGGGATTTTGGCCGTGGTCCCCAATATGGAACAGTTTCCCTATGTTCTTCGGGTGGTGTCGGAGATTACCGAGTCGAACGGATCGAGTTCAATGGCTTCGGTCTGCGGTACCAGTCTTGCCCTGATGGACGCAGGAGTTCCGATTAAGGCGCCAGTTGCCGGGATTGCCATGGGCCTGATCAAGGAAGGCAGCAACTTCACAGTTCTGTCGGACATCATGGGCGACGAGGATCACCTCGGCGACATGGACTTCAAGGTTGCCGGCACCGAAGACGGGATTACGGCGTTGCAGATGGACATCAAGATCGATGGCATTACCGCGGAGATCATGGAGGCGGCGCTGGAACAGGCGAAACATGGCCGCATGCATATCCTCGGTAAGATGAACGAAGTCCTGCCGGCCACGCGCGAAGAAATGTCGGAGTTTGCTCCGAGAATCATTACCTTTAAGATCGACCCAAGCAAAATTCGTGACGTAATCGGCAAGGGCGGAGCGACCATCCGCAGTATCACCGAGGCAACGGGTGCAACGATCGACATTACCGATGACGGTGTGATCAAGGTGGCTTCCACCGATAGGCAGGCGGGCATGGCGGCGCGCAAGCAGATTGAAGACATTACCGCAGATGTCGAAGTCGGCAAGACCTACGAGGGGCGGGTGGCCAGGATTATGGATTTCGGCGCCTTCGTGACCGTCCTGCCGGGTAAGGACGGCTTGGTACATATTTCCCAGATTTCTGATGATCATGTGGAAAAGGTTACTGACAAACTGAGTGAAGGTGACGTCGTCAAGGTCAAGGTGCTTGAAATTGACCGCCAAGGGCGTGTCCGGCTGAGTATGAAAGCTGTCGAATGAATCCGATCGGTTGATCTGCTCGACCATTTTCAAAAAAGGGCCCATACGGGCCCTTTTTTTGGTTTTAATTGTGAATTGAGATGGTAGGAAAGAATTTCGACCCTACTTGTAGGAAATGTCCACGGCTGGTGGATTATCTTTCCCGGGTCAGGCATGAATATCCATCCTATTACTCGAGGCCTGTTCCGGCCTTTGGAGTTGCAAGACCGAAACTTTTAATCGTGGGACTTGCGCCAGGATTGCATGGTGCCAATGCAAGCGGACGCCCCTTTACCGGAGATGAGGCGGGAAAATTCCTTTTCCGGGTATTGTACGAATTTGGCTTCAGTAACCAGCCCGACTCCAAGGCGGTCAGCGACGAACTTATCCTTTATGAATCTCGGATTACAAATGCGGTGCAGTGCTTGCCGCCAAAAAACCATCCTACTGGACAGGAAGTCAGAAACTGCAACGGTTTTCTGAAACGCGAGATTGCCCTAGTGCCACAAGACGGGGTTATTCTTGCGCTGGGGCAAGTTGCGCACAGGGCGGTTGTTCAGGCCACCGAACTGCGTCAAAAGGGTTTTGTGTTTGCGCATCACCGGATCCATAATCTTATTCCCGGGCGGCTTCTTGTGGATTCATATCATTGTAGTCGCTACAACGTTCAAACCAGGCGTCTGACACTGGGGATGTTTCGGGGCGTTTTTCAAACGGTTAGAGGTCTGATCGAGTAATGTCCGCAGCCAGCCAGTCAGGATCCACTTTTGATGTCAAGGCGTTCTTGAGAAGCTTGACCCAGCGTCCGGGGGTTTATCAGATGCTGGATGCCCGTTCCAAAATTATCTATATCGGTAAGGCAAAAAACCTGAAGAAGCGAGTCAGCAGCTATTTTGGGAAAAAGAACGTAGCATCGAAGCAGCAGGTGATGGTGTCTCATGTTCATTCTATCGAAGTCACTGTAACCCACACAGAGAGCGAAGCGTTGCTACTCGAGAGTCAGATGATCAAGCGTCACCGGCCCCGCTACAACATCTGTCTGCGTGACGACAAGAG
Organism: Methylococcales bacterium; assembly: GCA_024958995.1. Classification (GTDB taxonomy): domain Bacteria; phylum Pseudomonadota; class Gammaproteobacteria; order Methylococcales; family UBA1147; genus UBA1147. The sequence continues at coordinate 8,126 of JANXGZ010000197.1, forward strand.
CTACCCTTATATCTATGTCACCACCCACCAGAATTTTCCACGGGTCGGTTTCCACCGTGGTGCGAAGAGCAAGAAAGGGCGTTATTTTGGCCCTTATCCCAGTGCCGGCGCAATACGGGAAAGCTTGAAACTGCTGCAGAAGATATTTCCCGTACGCCAATGCGAGGACTCAGTTTTCAGTCATCGTTCCCGCCCGTGCCTGCAATATCAGATCAAGCGATGTACCGGCCCCTGCGTTGGGCTGGACAGCATCGACAGCTACCGCCGTCAGGTTGAGCGTACGGTGATGTTTCTCGACGGCAACAGTAGCCGGATCATCGACGAACTGGGCGGCGAAATGGAAAAAGCTTCGTCCGAGCTGGAATTTGAAAAAGCCGCCGAGTACCGTGACCAGATCCGAACGCTGCGGCATGTTCTGGAAAAACAGTACGTGCATGGCGAACGGGGCGATCTGGACATCATCGCTTGTTCCTCGCGGGCAGGTATGGCCTGTGTGAAGATGGTCTATGTGCGCAAGGGGCAACACATCGGGGACAAGACTTTCTTTCCCAATTT
>JANXGZ010000236.1 GCA_024958995.1 Methylococcales bacterium
GTTGGTTGCCGCAATCACGATAACGCCTTCGTTGCCTGCAAATCCGTCCATTTCCACCAGTAATTGGTTCAGAGTCTGCTCGCGTTCGTCGTGCCCGCCACCAAGCCCTGCGCCGCGATGCCGCCCTACGGCATCGATTTCGTCAATAAAGATGATGCAAGGAGCCTGCGTCTTGGCCTGTTCGAACATGTCGCGTACCCTCGAGGCACCAACACCGACAAACATTTCGACGAAATCCGAACCGGAAATGGTAAAAAATGGAACCCCAGCCTCGCCAGCAATGGCTCTTGCGAGCAGGGTCTTGCCGGTTCCCGGCGGACCCACCATCAGTGCTCCCTGTGGGATCTTTCCGCCCAGCTTCTGGAACTTGCCGGGATCTTTCAGGAAATCGACCATTTCCGCCACTTCCTCTTTGGCTTCCTCAACTCCTGCGACATCCGCGAAAGTCACTTGCATTCGATCTTCCTCAAGAAGCCTCGCCTTGCTTTTTCCGAATGACATTGGTCCACGGCCACCCGCGCTACCCTGCATCTGACGCATGAAGAAAATCCAGACCGCAATCAGCAGCAACATCGGAAACCAAGAAATGAAAACCTGCATCAGCACAGACTGTGATTCGGGTGCCTTGACCTTGATCTCGACTCCGTTCTCTAGAAGGTCATCGACCAGGTGGGGGTCATTAGGACTATAACTGTGGAAGGCTCCGCCAGTCTGCATGCGACCTTTGATGATCGGACCGTTAATCACAACTTGCTGAACCTGTCCGGATTTTACGGCACTGACAAATTCGGAGTAGGACAGAGATGAATCGGCGCTGGTTCGTCCGCCGAAGTTGTTAAACACCGACATCAGAACAACTGCGATAATCATCCAGAGGATGATGTTTTTAACCATTTCGTTCAACGTGTTACTCCCATCCTGAACCGCGACGGATTATTTAAGGACTGCATCCATTGTATCAGGATAAGTCTATGTTGTAAGTGATCCCGGGGCCCGGTAAGACTCGCACCAAGTGCCAATTTCTGCGGAATTTTAGCATCGAAAGAAGGCATTTGGAGACATTGCTTCCCAAACAATATGGTGGCGTATCTCTAGTTTTTAAAGCCCTTAGCCAACAAATAAACCTCCCGACTCCTCGGGCGCGACGCCTGCGGTTTCCTGACTACCACCTTGGCGAACGCAGTCTGAACATTTCGGTAGTAATCATCGAAGCCGGTCCCCTGGAAGACCTTAACCAGAAAAGCACCGCCTGCCGCCAGGGAATGGTATGCCATATCAAGCGCAAGTTCTGCAAGATACATTGCTTTCGGCTGATCAACTGCGCCAATGCCACTCTGGTTCGGAGCCATGTCAGATAGGATGAGATCGACCTTAGTTTCGGCCAGCAGAGCCTGCAGGTCTTCAAGTACCGCATCCTCAGTGAAATCACCCCGGATGAATTCCACTCCGGACAACGATTCGAAATCAAGAATGTCCAGGGCCAGAACCCTTCCCTTTTTACCGACCTTTTGACGGGCATACTGCGACCATCCGCCCGGAGCCGCTCCCAGGTCAACAACCCTGTAACCAGGCTTGATCAGACCGTCACGCTCGTTAATCTCTTTGAGTTTGTAGACCGCCCGAGAACGAAAATGATCAGCGCGGGCACGTTTCACATATTCGTCGGAAAAGTGTTCCTTCAGCCAGCGCTGACTGGATTTGCTTCGAGTCACCATGGTTCTCCAGTCTCAGGAAAAAAGAATGGGGTCATCCCAAGTCATGTAAAATGCCAGTCTTTTGTGGAAAACCAAGATCAATGATGAGTTCAGCGGACAAGAAACGGCTGCGCGCGCAAGCCCATTCACTGAAGCCGGTGGTCAAGGCCGGACGGTCAGGATTGACAGCGAATGTCCACGTGGCAATTGAGGAAGCCCTTGACCATCACGAACTGATCAAGGTCAGACTCCGGTCACAAGGCCGCAGTGAAAGGATGAGGCAGGCCGAGGAAATAAGCAGCAAAACCGGCGCCACCCTCGTTCAACTCATTGGACAGATTGCGATCATCTACCGCAAGAACGATAAAAAATAATCCCTACTTGTAGTCCACGCTTAGGATCTCATATTCCTTGACTCCCCCCGGGGCGGTAAAGGAAATCACATCTTCTTCTTCTTTTCCGATCAGTGCCCGCGCAATGGGCGAGCTAATGGAAATCCTGCCAGCCTTGATATCTGCTTCATCCTCACCGACGATCTGATAGCTCACCACATTCTCCGTTTTCAGGTCTTCCAGTTCGACAGTCGCACCAAAGACTACCTTACCCTCAGCATCCAACTGGGTTACATCAATGACCTGAGAATTGGACAGTTTGCCTTCAATTTCCGCAATACGTCCTTCGGCGAAACTCTGTTGCTCCCGAGCAGCATGATATTCCGCATTTTCCTTTAGGTCACCATGCGCTCTAGCCTCCGCGATCGCGGCAATAATCCTCGGCCGGACCACGGTTTTCAATTCATTCAGCTCTTTACGCAGCTTTGCAGCACCTTGCACGGTAAGGGGTATCTTGTTCATTCATATGCTCCTTTCGACAACACTCAACGGCAACTCGACATTCCGATCCAATGTCGCTATCGGAATGCATTCCACCCCGGTTAACCCGAAATCCGCCTGCCTCCGTATGCTGCTGTATTCTCTCGCCAAGCAGTTTTTCACATCAAAGCCCCAGGTGCAAATCCTGTAGCCGGTTGACAAGATCATCGTCTAAGGTCGTGAATGCATTGCATGTGGCCCGCGCTCCCGCCAGCGTCGTGGTGTACGTTACATGATGCTGCAGGGCCGCGTGGCGAATCGTGAACGAATCGGCCAAGGCTTTGCGGCCTTGAGTGGTATTGATGATCAGCTTGACCTGATCGTTCTTGATCAAATCCACAATATGCGGACGTCCTTCCTTGACCTTGTGTACCACCCCGCACGCTATACCCGCATCATTCAGGACTCCGGCAGTACCGCTGGTCGCCACCAGTTCATGCCCCTGGGTAACCAGATCTTGGGCAATCGGGATCAACCCCTCCTTATCGGCGTCGCGAACACTCATGAGAATCTTGCCGTCACGGGTCAAATCGACCCCCGCAGCGCGCTGGGCCTTGGCAAAAGCTTCACCAAACGACCGACCAACGCCCATAACTTCCCCGGTAGATCTCATTTCCGGTCCCAGCACGGTATCAACACCCGGGAACTTGATAAATGGAAAGACGGCTTCCTTGACCGAGTAATAATCGGGTATGCGTTCCTCGACGACTCCCTGGCTAGCCAGGCTCATACCTGCCATGCATCGGGCAGCTATCTTCGCCAGAGGATAACCAGTAGCCTTCGAAACAAAGGGAGCCGTTCGTGAGGCCCGAGGATTCACTTCGAGGACAAAGATCTCACTCCCACGAATAGCAAACTGCGTATTCATGAGCCCGATCACTCCGAGCGCTCTCGCCAACTTGCGAACCTGTTGCCGAATCTGGTCCTGCATAGCGACCGAAACCGTGAAAGGCGGTAACGAACAGGCCGAATCTCCGGAATGAACCCCGGCAAGTTCAATATGTTCCATCAGCCCACCGATCAGGATCTCGTCACCATCGCAAATGGCATCTACGTCCATTTCGACCGCGTTGTCGAGAAAGCGATCCAGCAATACCGGGGAATCGTTGGATACGCTGACTGCTTCGCGCATGTACCGCTGCAGGTCCGTCTGGTCAAATACGATTTCCATCGCCCTTCCCCCCAGCACATAGGAAGGCCTGACCACCAGCGGGAAACCTAGTTTTCCTGCCTTTTCAATGGCCTCGTCAACCGATCGGACTGTGGCATTAGGCGGCTGCTTCAACCCCAGTTCCTCAACAAGTTTCTGGAACCGTTCACGGTCTTCTGCAAGATCGATCGAGTCCGACGGGGTGCCGATGATCGGTGCCCCCGCCTCTTCAAGGGCGGCAGCAAGTTTAAGCGGCGTCTGACCACCGTACTGGACAATAACGCCACTCGGTCGTTCGAGATCGATGATCTCCAGTACATCCTCGAGGGTCACTGGTTCAAAGTAGAGCCGGTCCGAAGTGTCAAAGTCGGTAGAGACTGTTTCCGGATTGCAATTGACCATGATGGTTTCAAAACCGTCTTCACGCAGAGCCAACGCCGCGTGAACGCAACAATAATCGAATTCAATTCCCTGGCCAATCCTGTTCGGGCCACCGCCAAGGACCATGATCTTTTTCCTATCGGAAACATCTGCCTCACATTCTTCTTCATAGGTCGAATAGAGGTAGGCAGTTGCCGAAGCAAATTCAGCCGCACAAGAATCGATGCGTTTGAAAACCGGCCTTAATCCTAGACCGAGGCGAGCTTCGCGAACCGCGGCTTCGCTCTCTCCGATCAGGGTCCCGATCCGCGAATCGGCAAAGCCTTTTCGTTTCAGTGTGTAAAATTCGTCCTTGTAGATGGAAGCAAGGCTACGGCCTTGCAGTTCATTTTCCATCCGAACAAGATCCTGAACCTGTGCCAGAAACCAGGGATCGATACTGCTAATCTGGAAGATCTCGTCAAGACTCATTCCATACCGGAACGCGTCGCTGAGAAACCATAACCGCTCGGGGCCTGGGTGGTTCAATTCCCGATGCAGGACCTCCCTTACATTCTCGGTCTCGGAACCGATTCTGCTAACCAGTCCATCCATTCCGGTCTCAAGGCCTCGAATCGCCTTCTGTAGCGATTCCTGGAAAGTCCGCCCAATGGCCATGACTTCCCCGACTGATTTCATCTGGGTAGTCAGGCGGTCATCTGCCTGCGGAAATTTTTCAAAGGCAAACCGTGGCACCTTGGTAACGACGTAATCGATGGTCGGCTCGAAGGAAGCCGGAGTTGCACCGCCGGTAATCTCATTTCGAAGCTCGTCCAGGGTGTAACCAACTGCAAGCTTTGCGGCCACCTTGGCGATCGGAAAACCGGTCGCCTTGGACGCCAGGGCTGAAGACCTGGAAACTCGTGGATTCATTTCGATAACCACCAGCCGCCCATTTTCAGGATTGATCGCAACCTGTACATTCGAACCACCGGTGTCAACACCGATCTCGCGCAATACCGCAATGGAAACATTGCGCAGAATCTGGTATTCCTTGTCGGTCAGTGTCTGCGCGGGGGCAACGGTAATCGAGTCGCCCGTATGCACCCCCATGGGATCGAAGTTCTCGATCGAGCAGACGATAATACAATTGTCGGCGGTATCGCGAACCACTTCCATCTCGAACTCTTTCCATCCGAGAACGGATTCCTCAATCAGTAGTTCATTGGTCGGGGAAAGATCCAGGCCGCGTTCGCAGATTTCCATGAATTCTTCCCGGTTGTAGGCAATGCCGCCGCCGCTACCTCCCATGGTAAACGATGGACGAATGATGGCCGGGAATCCAACCTCGCCAACCACATCCAGCGCCTGATCGATGTTCCGGGCAATCTTGGAATTGGGAACATCCAGACCGATTTTCACCATCGCATCCCGGAACAGAGAGCGGTCTTCTGCCTTGTTGATGGCTTCCTTGGAAGCCCCAATCATTTCAACTCCGTAACGTTCCAGAACTCCATGCCGCTCCAGATCCAGCGCACAATTCAGAGCCGTCTGCCCACCCATCGTCGGCAATAACACATCCGGCCTTTCCTTTTCGATCACTCGGGCAACCGTGCGCCAGTCGACGGACTCGATGTAAATTGAATCCGCAGTGTCGGGATCGGTCATGATGGTGGCTGGGTTGGAGTTAACCAGGATCACCTGATAACCTTCTTCCCGAAGTGCCTTGCAGGCCTGCGTTCCGGAATAGTCAAATTCACAGGCCTGGCCGATGACGATCGGCCCGGCTCCCAACAGCAGTATCGATTCGATATCGGTTCTTTTCGGCATCTTGGACGTTAAACAGCTACTGTGAATCGATGACGAACTCAGCCCTGGTGCTGAGTCATCATGTTAATGAAACGGTCGAACAGGGGATCCACGTCATGCGGCCCGGGACTTGCCTCGGGATGCCCCTGGAAACCCATCGCCGGGCAATCGGTTCGCTCGATGCCTTGTAGGCTGTCGTCGAACAGTGATCGATGGGTTGGCTTCAGGTTAGCCGGGAGTGATTGTTCATCAACGGCAAAACCGTGATTTTGGCTACTGATCATTACCCGTCCGCTGGCCAATTCCAGAACAGGATGGTTAGCACCATGATGACCAAACTTCATCTTCACTGTTTTTGCCCCCGAAGCCAGGGCCAGTAACTGGTGACCAAGGCAAATCCCGAATACAGGAACCCGACGGGCCAATACTTCTCGGATCGACGTGATCGCGTAATCACAAGGTTCCGGATCACCGGGCCCATTGGAAAGAAATACGCCATCCGGTTGCTGTGCCAAAACATCTTCGGACCTCGTGGTCGCCGGAACTACCGTAATCCGGCATCCCCTATCGGCCAGCAAACGCAGGATGTTCCGCTTAACCCCGAAATCGTAGGCAACAACATGGAAACCGGAATTGCTGCCGGAACTGTACCCGCCGTTCAGATTCCATCGTCCGACGGACCACTCATATGAATGATCAACGGTGACTACCCGGGCAAGGTCCATTCCCTGCAAGCCGGGAAAACCGGCGGCCAGATCGATTGCCTGTTCGCGATCGATTTTAGGCCCAGCCATGAGACAGGCTCCCTGAGCACCTTTCTCACGCAAAACCCTAGTCAGTTTTCGTGTATCGATCTCTGCGATGCCCTGAATCCCCCGCTCGACAAGGTATTCCCTGAGGCTGCCCTGGGATCGCCAGTTGCTAAACTGGTCCGGCAAGTCACGAACCACCAGTCCGCTGGCATGTATCCCGGATGACTCCTCATCTTCGTCGTTGACGCCAACGTTACCGATATGAGGATAGGTCAAGGTCACGATCTGACGAGCGTACGACGGATCCGTAAGAATTTCCTGGTAACCTGTCAGGGCTGTATTAAAAACGGCTTCCCCAGACGCATAGCCCTCCGCTCCAATGGAAATGCCGTGAAACACGGTACCGTCTTCTAACGCCAGAATTGCCTGTTGAGTCAAATTTCACCACCTTAAACATGCAAAACGGGAAAGTCTCCGAAAGACGCTTCCCCGTTTCCCTCGACGAATTGAATATCTGATTGATTCTACGAAATTAGGCATTCCAGCACAATAAGGCTCGCAGAATGAATCTCCCGATCGACCCTGTAAGGAAACCAACCGGTTCATTGCTGGTCAAGAACTCCGAACGACCAAAACCACACCCAAGGATGCCGAAAAAAGCTCAAGACTGCTGGTGATGCTGCGCTGGTCTTCAGGAACTACTGGTACCAGAAATGACCTAACAGACTGGATGGAACAACCAGGATTTCGGGCTACTGGTGTTACCGTCAGCAGACCATTAGCCCTTTAGATCGAGGACATCCTGCATGTCGTACAAGCCGCGGGATCGATGCATAATCCATCCAGAAGCCCGCATGGCTCCGTTGGCGAAGGTCATGCGACTAGACGCCTTGTGGGTGATTTCGACCCGCTCGCCCTCATCCGCAAACATGACCGTATGTTCGCCGACGATATCACCGGCCCTAATGGTCGAAAAACCAATCGTACTTCGATCCCTTTCCCCGGTGTGTCCCTGCCGACCATAACTGGAGCATTTGGACAGATCACGACCCAGTTCCTCGGCCACAACCTCACCCATTCGCAACGCTGTTCCCGAAGGCGCATCCACCTTGTGACGATGATGAGCTTCAATGATCTCGATATCGGTGTAATTCCCCATGACTTTCGCCGCAAGCTGGATCAGCTTCAGGGAGAGGTTGACTCCGATACTCATGTTTGGAGCCAGCACGATACCGATTGATTCAGCCGCCGATTCGATGAGGACACGTTGTTCCGGAGAAAAACCGGTAGTGCCGATAACCATCCGCTTGCCGGCACGCCGACAGATTCCAAGATGATTCATGGTCGGCTCGGGGCGGGTAAAATCAATCAGCAAATCAAAATCGTCAATCGCCGACGCCAAGTCGGTCGTAACACAGAACCCGGTTCTTTCGAGTCCCGCCTGTAACCCCGCGTCCTGTCCTACCGTGGGGCTATCCGGATGTTCCACTGCCGCAGCAAGTTCCAGTCCATCCGTCTCGCCGCAGGCCTGGATCAGGCTGCGCCCCATGCGTCCGGCAGCACCAACAATTGCAACTCTTGTCATTTGTCCATCACCCGACTCGAACCTCCGTTGAAATTCAAAGGCCGATTAACCGGTTAGCTTGTCAAAAAACTGCTTCATTCCCTTGACCCAGGAATCTTCCTGGGGATTGTGGTGGCTTCCTCCACCTGTCAGGGAATCATTCAATTCCCGGATCAGTTTTCGCTGCTCCCTAGTCAATCGAACCGGTGTTTCGATACGTACTCGACAAAGTAGATCACCAATGGCACCACCGCGCACTGGTTTCACCCCTTTACCCCGCATCCGAAACAGTTTGCCGGTTTGCGTCTCCGCCGGGATTTTAAGCTTGACCTTGCCGCCCAAGGTCGGCACTTCCAATTCACCACCAAGGGTCGCACTAGGAAAGCTGATCGGCACCTCGCAATAGAGGTTCGCCCCATCGCGGGTAAAGATTTTATGATCCCTGACATGAACCTGTACATAAAGGTCCCCTGGTTGACCACCCCGTTCGGCTGCCTCACCCTCGCCAGAAAGCCGTATTCTGTCACCGGTATCAACTCCCGGTGGAACCTTAACAGACAAGGTCTTATTCTCCTGGAGACGGCCCTTTCCATGACACGACCGACAGGGTTCCTTAATCTGCTTGCCATGCCCGCGGCAGGTCGGACAGGTCTGCTGCACAGAGAAAAAACCCTGTTGCATGCGCACGTTCCCCATCCCATTACAAGTGCTGCAGGTGACTGGCGCAGAACCCTTCTTCGCACCGCTACCACCACAGGATCCACACGAAACCAGGACTGGAATCCGAATCTTAATATCGGAGCCCGCAACAGCTTCCTCTAGATTCAGTTCCAGATCGTAACGAAGATCGGATCCTTGACTCGAACCTGAACGCTGCCGTCCACCGCCGAAAATATCTCCGAAAACGTCACCAAAAATATCGCTAAACCCATCCGCACCGCCAAAACCGGGCCCGCCAGCATTGCCTTGGACACCGGCATGGCCGAACTGTTCGTAGGCCGATCGCTTCTTAGGATCCTTCAGAACCTCGTAGGCTTCCTTGGCTTCCTTGAACTTCTCTTCCGCATTAGGATTACCCTTATTGCGGTCAGGGTGAAATTTCATCGCCAACCGGCGATAACTCTTTTTCAGGTCAGCATCACTCGCGTTACGCGATACCCCGAGTACCTCGTAGTAGTCTTTTTTAGCCATAAATGTAAGCAGTCGCCGGTAGCAAGCCGGCGGCTCGTATCAAGTAAAAATCGGATTATGCCAGCTAGACAGTTCTATTTTTTCTCATCCTTGACTTCTTCGAATTCAGCGTCGACCACATCATCCTCAGGTGCAGAATCACCACTGTTCGCTGCATCACCAGTACCTGCATTCCCCGCTCCATCACCGGCTTCCGGAGATTCGGCCTGCTGCGCGTAGACCCGTTCGGCCAACTTTCCGGAAAGTTCCGTAAGTGCCTTGGTCTTGGCTTCGATCGATTCCTTATCTTGGCCACTTTCGAGAGCTTTATTCAATTCGCCGATAACTCCTTCGATCTGGCTCTTTTCGTCCGCCTCCACCTTGTCGCCCAGTTCCTCCATGGATTTCTGGGTGGCGTGGATCATGCCTTCCGCCTGATTTCTGACATCCACCAGTTCATGCGCTTTGCGGTCCTCTTCGGCATGGGCCTCCGCATCCTTAATCATCTGATCGACTTCTTCATCGGAAAGTCCGCTTGAAGCCTTGATGACGATCGACTGGGACTTTCCAGTCGCCTTGTCCTTGGCTGACACGTTCAGAATACCATTGGCATCAATATCGAAAGTCACTTCAATCTGTGGAACCCCGCGCGGTGCCGGAGGAATATCCGACAAATCGAAGCGTCCCAGTGACTTGTTGCCAGACGCCATTTCACGCTCGCCTTGCAAAACATGCACCGTTACCGCCTGCTGGCTGTCTTCCGCGGTAGAGAACACCTGGTTCTCACGGGTCGGGATAGTGGTATTCTTGTTGATCAGTTTGGTCATGACACCGCCCAAGGTTTCAATCCCCAGTGACAACGGGGTCACATCGAGCAACAAAACATCTTTCACATCACCGCCGAGAACGCCAGCCTGGATGGCAGCGCCCATGGCAACCGCTTCATCCGGATTGACATCCTTGCGCGCTTCCTTGCCAAAGAAGCCTGTCACAAGTTCTTCGACTTTCGGCATGCGTGTTTGCCCACCAACCAGGATCACATCGTCAATTTCGGAAGCAGAAAGGCCGGCATCCCTCAGTGCCATTTCACACGGCGCCTTGGTTCTCTCGATCAGGTCTTCAACCAGAGCTTCCAGTTTCGCCCGGGTGAACTTGACATTCAGATGCTTAGGTCCAGTGGAATCCGCAGTAATGTAGGGCAGATTGATATCGGTCTGCTGGGTGGAAGACAGTTCGATCTTGGCTTTTTCGGCGGCTTCCTTGAGTCGCTGCAGAGCCAGTGGATCACTGTGCAGATCGATTCCGCTTTCCTTTTTGAATTCGTCCGAGAGGTAATCGATGATTCTCATATCGAAGTCTTCTCCCCCGAGAAACGTGTCCCCGTTGGTCGCCAGTACTTCGAACTGGTGTTCACCTTCAACCTCGGCAATCTCAATGATCGACACGTCAAAAGTACCACCACCGAGGTCATAAACCGCCAGCTTCGCGTCACCGTGCTTCTTATCCAGACCATAAGCCAAAGACGCAGCGGTCGGCTCATTGATGATGCGAGCCACTTCCAGGCCGGCGATGCGTCCGGCATCCTTGGTCGCCTGACGTTGAGAATCATTGAAATACGCCGGAACGGTAATCACCGCCTGTGTTACTTCCTCTCCCAGAAATGCCTCGGCATCCTTCTTGAGTTTCATCAGAACCCTTGCAGAAATTTCCGGCGGCGCCATTTTCTTGCCCTTGGTTTCAACCCAGGCATCGCCATTTTCTGCTTCGACGATCTTGTACGGAACCATCTTGATGTCTTTCTGAACGACATCGTCCTTGAAACGGCGGCCGATCAAGCGCTTGATGGCAAACAGGGTATCGGCTGGATTGGTAACCGCCTGGCGCTTTGCAGGCTGGCCGGCCAGAATCTCATCATCATTCGAATAGGCAATAACCGAAGGTGTGGTTCTCGCTCCTTCACTGTTTTCGATCACCCGGGGCACACCCCCTTCCAGAACAGACACACACGAATTTGTCGTACCTAGGTCAATTCCGATTATTTTTCCCATCTAGATTTTCTCCACTTTGAATTCGCTATCGGGTTCAGATTATCCCGCCAAAAGACTTAGCTATCGATATTGGGCAACAATTCCTTTATTTCAAGCCTGTTTATTGGTTTTTTGCGAATCAGTTGCCTTGGCAACGACAACCATTGCCGCCCGAATAAGACGCTGGTTGAGCAAGTATCCCTTCTGGAATACTTTGATCACGGTATTGGGCTCTGCCTCGTCGCAAGCTTCCATAGTCATCGCCTGGTGAAATTCGGGATTGAAAGTTTCTCCGACCGGATCGACTGCCTCGATATTGAATTTTCCGAAAGCGGATCTCAACTGCTGAAGGATCAATTCGTTGCCTTCCCGCAGTTTCACAACGTCATGATTGGTCCCTTCCTGTGAAGCTGCCTGGATTCCCAGTTCCAGGCTGTCTAGAACCGGCAATAGTTCCCGGGTAAAATTTTCCACTGCAAACTTGTGGGCATCTTCCAGTTCCCGTTTCGATCTGCGGCGTAAATTCTCCAATTCAGCCTGGGACCTGAGAAGCTTTTCCCAGTTCCCCCTTGCTTCTTCGAGTGCAACCTCTAGTTCGGATTCAAGCTTTTCCGTCAATACCGACTCCCTGTTGGCACCGTGTTGACAGCTCTCTTCGGCAATCGTTTCTTCCGCCTGTTCCAGACTTTCAGCCGGTTCTGACGGATCGTTTTCAGCCGCCACACTGTTTTCTTTTTCGTCACTCATGAATAACTCCAGATATCAATTCATCATTATTTGAACGATCAGGCACTGAGCACAAATTGTTGAATCCGTCCGGATCTACCGACGATTCAGGAACCAATCAAGATTCGCAACCGCGGCAAGGATGACCGCTGCCTAGCGCGTTCGGTCAGCAAACAAGCGCCGACGCCGATCGCGACCATAAACTCTCATTCGATGGCACTTTGAATTGCGACTATGATGGGGATTAAGATTTGTTATTCAAGGCCGCTCCCAATAATTTTGCAGTCAGATCGACCACGGGAATAACCTTTTCATACTCCATGCGGGTGGGACCGATGACCGCCAGAACACCGACCCTTTCATCATCAACTGCGTAGGAAGAACTCACCACACTGCAATCGTTCAAGGCCTGGTGGCCAGATTCCTCTCCAATATAGATCTGCACCCCGTTCGCATGCAGACACTGATCCAGCAAGTGAAGGATGCCTCGCTTCTGGTTGAAGGCTTCGAAAAGCTGTCGCAAAACATCAACACCAGACAAATCGGAACAGTCCATGAGATTGGTTTGACCGCTAAGAACATAATCTTCCTTTTCGCCCGTTTCACCGAAAGCCAGCTTGGCCATCGAGATTGCATCGATCATCTGCTGGTTGACCTTCTCATGGAGTGACTCTAGATCGGTAACAACCTGGCGTCGAACATCACAAAGGTCCTGCCCCTTGAACATTGAATTCAGAAGATTGGACGCCTGCTGCAGGTCTGCCGGACTGAACGTGCTCGATGTATGAATGATCCGGTTATGAACCTCCTCCTCGTTGGTAACGAGAATGACCAGGATCCTGGAACCGCTCAGCGGAAGAAATTCGATGTGCCGAAATGCAATAATTTCCCTCCGAGGCAGCGTTACGATACCAGCCATCTGCGTTACTTCCGACAACAGATCGGAAGCGGACTGAATCAGCGCAAGCTTGTCGTCACGCGGGGCGAGACCACGCCGGAACTGATTGACTGCTTCATTTTCAAGCGGCCTGACCGTCAAAAGGGAATCGATGAACAGCCGATACCCGTTGACCGTTGGAATTCTTCCTGCTGATGTATGCGGAGACTGGATCAATCCGCTGTCTTCAAGGTCGGCCATCACGTTCCTGATCGTCGCGGGACTCAGGTTGATACCGGCACCGCGAGCAAGCGCGCGCGACCCAACCGGCTGCCCGTCCTGGATATATCGTTCAATCAGGACCTTCAGTAACCGTTGGGATCGGTCATTCAATTCTTCGTGGTTCTGCACGTGGTATCTTAATTTTTGTTAGGCAGGGGGTTGGCACTCGATAACACAGAGTGCTAATAAAAAACTATCAATCGAACGATAAAGTGTCAAGTAACACTTTTCTTCTTGGATGCGATCGACCATCATGCTACCTTCTCGATCTTCGTCGGCAAAGCGCTGCGGAAGAGGGGGCTCTATCGGCAAAACATCAGGTTCGGTTGGCCAATTCCAAAACTTGCCGACCAAAATGAGGTTCACCCGCTCCAACCCTGATCGCTTGTTGCTAGAAATCATACCAATATGCTATCGATTGTCTGAGAAAGTGCTGAATCACCGGTATTTAACAACAAACCTTTATTTTCAGGCTGTTTACGTTTCGTTTCACCATGAATAGCCATTTCAATTCCATCGCCCTGATCGGCAAACCAAGCAGCGACATCTCGAACACCCTGTGCGAAATCTACAGGCATCTCAGCGATAGGAAATTCAAGGTCGTGGTCGATGCGGCAAGCCGGCAACACATTGACTCGCAATCGGTAGAAACATCGCATGTCCGGGATATCGGCCGGCATTGCGACCTTGCAATCGCCATCGGGGGCGATGGCACCCTACTGTCTGCCGGAAGAAACCTCGCACCCTTCAATGTGCCGGTCGTTGGAGTTAATCTCGGCAGGCTTGGCTTCCTGGTCGATATTTCTCCGGAAGACGTCGTCGCACGGCTTGACGACATTCTGGACGGAAAATTCGTCAGCGAAGAACGAATTCTGCTGAAAGCACAGTTGATCCGAGACGAGCAAGTCATCCACGAACAAACAGCGGTCAATGAAGTGGTCACACACCGATGGACCACGCCGAGCATGGTGGAAATCGTCACCCATATCGATGGCGTGTTTCTCAATTCTCAGCGATCCGACGGCCTGATAATTTCAACCCCGACCGGGTCGACAGCCTACGCGCTGTCTGGGGGAGGCCCCATCCTACACCCGACCATCGGCTCGATCGTGCTGGTTCCTATCAATCCGCACACCTTGACCAATCGGCCGATCGTGGTCAATGACAGCAGTGTTGTAGAAATTGGGTTCAGCCAGAACGAAGAAATCAAGGCCCAGGTCACCTGCGACGATATTTCTCTTCCTGACGTACTCATCAGCGACCGGATACGAATCACCAAGGATGAACATCTCATGCGGATCCTGCATCCGCTCGACTACGATTTTTTCAACATCCTGAGAGCCAAGCTTAACTGGAGCAGCTGATGCTGTGCTCGATCCACATCCGTGACCTAGCGGTGGTTGCTTCTCTGGAACTCGATTTCGAGACAGGCCTGACGTGCCTGACCGGTGAAACCGGAGCAGGAAAATCGATTCTGCTCACAGCCATGCGACTCGCCCTTGGAGAAAGGGCCGATTCAGGGTTTATTCGAGCCGGTTGCGACAAGGCAGCGATCAGCCTGGAATTCGACCTGACCCGCACCAGTCATGTTGTCGACTGGCTGATCGAGCACGAACTCGCGGATGATTTTGAATGCATCGTTCGCCGTG
>JANXGZ010000014.1 GCA_024958995.1 Methylococcales bacterium
ATTTCTGATTGCTCAAACCGTTTAGAGAAATACGGGGACACCCCCGGAATTCGGGAGCGCGAATAGTACCCAAGGGGTTATCCTGTTGCAACCTTTAAATCCTTTCTAAGTCTTTGATTTTTCGGATATCGATCGGATTCCGACCCTGCTTCACCAGTCTTACCCCGGTGCACCGCCTCGAAAAGACTGAAAGCAGTCCCCTTCAGCGAGGCAAACCACTACCTTTGCTGGTTCAGGGCCGGTGTTCCCGGCCGAGGTAATCGCGGGATCGCATTTCCTGCAAGCGCGATTCCGTGCGCTGAAATTCGAAAGCGAGATGCTCGCCCCGATAAAGATCCAGAATTCCCACCTCTGCCGAAATAATCAGTTTGACGTTGCGATCGTAAAATTCGTCCACGAGGCTGATAAAGCGGCGAGCCTTATCCTCGGTTCTCTCGGTAAACACCGGCACCTTGCCGATCAACACAGTCTGGAAAAGGCGGGCCAGTTCAATATAGTCATTCTGGCTGCGAGGTCCATCGCAAACCATAGCGAAATCAAACCAGGCAACCCCATCCCCGCACCACCTTGTCGTGATTTCACGCCCTTCGATCCTCAGAACGACGCTTTCTTTTCCTTCATCCGGCGACAGATCACGAAAGGCTCTGGCCAAGCCTGATTCAGCGGCTTCATCGAGAGGAAAGTGGTAGATCTCTGCCGACTCGAGAGCTCTGAGCCGGTAGTCGACACCACCATCCATGTTATGCACCGTGGTGTGTTCCTTGATCAATGCGATCACCGGGAGGAACTTGCTGCGCTGCAAGCCATTCTCATATAAGTGATCGGGCTCAACATTGGAGGTGACGACGAGTGTCATTCCAAGGTTGAACATTTCGACCAACAGACCTGCCAATAGCATGGCATCTGTGATATCGCTGACAAAAAATTCATCGAAACAGATCACCCTGGCCTGGTAGGAAAAGTTCGCTGCAACCTGCCGGAGCGGATAGGCTTCACCCTGGAGATCCCGCAGACTCCGATGAACTTCCCGCATGAACCGATGAAAATGCAAGCGCCGTTTTTTCTCGATAGGGAGGGACTCATGGAACAGGTCCATTAGGAAGGTTTTACCGCGACCGACGCCTCCCCAGAAATACAGGCCTTTGATTCCAGCTGGTTTAGAGACAAACAACCGCGCCAGCAATCCGGTTTTTTCACTTTCCGTTGCGCATAATTCCTCATGCAATGACTGTAACAGGCCAATAGCATGCTGTTGAGCAGCGTCACTTTCATATTCGTTATTGGCGATTCCCGCTTCGTATCTTTGCCTAGGCCCGCTCACAGGTCAGCCCTTTACTCGAGAGCGTGCAGATTCAGCATGAGCTGACAACCCCTCCTGATCGGCAATAATGGCCGCTGCCCGATACAGATGAACTGAACCCTCTGCTGAACACTCAATGACAGAACTTCGAACCTGAAAATCGTAAACACCAAGTGGTGAGGCAAATCGGGCCGTACCGCTGGTCGGCAACACATGGCTTGGGCCTGCCGTATAGTCACCCACTACTTCTGCTGTATTGACACCCAGGAAAACAGCCCCTGCCCAGGTTACCTGATCGAGGTGATCCCGGGCGTCGGTCAAAGCAAGCTGAAGGTGCTCAGGAGCAATCCTGTTTGCAACCCTGAATGCTTCAGGCAAGTCGCTCACCTGTATCAACGCCCCCCTGTCGGAGAGTGATCGCTCAATGATCTCACGTCGAGATTCGTTTACCAGGATATCCGGCAATCGTGTTTCGATAGCAGCAAGAAATCGTTCACTGGCTGAAATTGTTATGGCCTGGGCCATTTCATCATGTTCTGCCTGAGCGAACATGTCCCTGATGACACAGTCAAGGTCCGCACTGTCGTCAGCAACGATCACAACTTCCGAAGGTCCGGCAATCATATCGATGCCCACGTCGCCAAAAACCATCTCTTTCGCTGTCACGACAAAAATGTTACCAGGACCGACGATCTTGTTAACTTTGGGTATCGACTCTGTACCATATGCCATGGCAGCAACTGCCTGAGCGCCCCCGATACTGAGAACGAGGTCTACTTCAGACAACCAGGCCGCAGCCAGCAACACTTCGTTTTCCTCGTCGTTCGGCATTGGCACACAGAGAATGAGTTCTCCGACTCCAGCCACATGAGCCGGTATGGCGGTCATCAGTACGGTAGACGGATAGGCAGCCTTCCCACCCGGTGCGTATAACCCGACTCGACTCATGGCGCGAATCCGCTGGCCAAGTCTGTTCCCCAGGTCGTCTTCGAAGTCCCAGCTTCCACCACTAGCCTTGAGTTGTTTCTCGTGATATACCCGTATCCG
>JANXGZ010000311.1 GCA_024958995.1 Methylococcales bacterium
AGGGCTGGCTTGTGGCTCATGGTTTTGCCACAACGCCCCACGGATAGCGGCCTACAACCAGTGATTTGAGGACCCGGTGTTCACCCAGATCGATGATCGAAATGTCATTGCTCACACCATTGGTGGTGTAAAGACGCTTCTGATCCGGTGAAAATGCCAGGTTCCAGACCCGCTGCCCCACCAGAAGATAATCTTTGACTTCAAACGTTGCAGCATCCACGACCGCTACCCGATTGGCCGGACCGATCGCTACATAACCGAACTTTCTTTCACGGTCGATGACCACACCGACAGGCTGGATCTTTTCCGGACGGACGCCGGGAATTTCGAAGGTAACCCGTTTCACCTGCTGCCTGGATTCAACATCAATCACCTGCAGAGATCCGCCAATTTCCGAGGTAACCCATAATTGTTTGGAATCTGCCGTAAAGGCGGCCGCTCTAGGCCGCGGATCGACTAGGGTATTGTCGATAATCTCCAGGGTGACTGGGTCGATCCAGTGCACCATGTTGGTCGTTTCCGAAGTGCTGGCGATCCATTGGCCATCCGGACTGCTTGCAATGCCTTCCGGTTCGACACCAACGGGAATGGTCTTGATGGCCTTGCCAGAACCAATATCAATGACCGTGACAAGATTATCGTCTTCGTTGGAAACATACAGCCTTTTTCCTTCCGCCCCGAGCACGAAGGTTTCAGGATCTTCGCCAGACGGCAAGCGGCCAACGACCGAAAAATCCCCGGTGTCAATCATCAGAATCGTGTCATCGTCACTAACCGCCACAAACAGGTGGCGACCATCCTTCGACAAAGCGATTCCCCTAGGACGCTGACCGATTTCGTGGGCAGCGATCAGTTTCTGGCTGGAAGCATCCACCACCGCGATCGCATTGTCTTTTTCCAGCGTCACGTAGACCATTTCAGCCGTGACCGGTCCGGCCAGCAAGCAGGCGGAAATCATCGCCGGCACCCATGCTTTTATCACGCTTCGTCTCCTGAATCAGAAAAGCAGGCCATCATAGCAGAATCAGTCTGGAGCCAAGGGTTTACTGGCTTGGGTGGAATACAGGGCCAGACGAACGCCACTGATCCCAGCAGTATGATGAACGGTGTTCCTGTTGGGTTCCAAAATGGTTACCTTGAACAGCCAGTCTCCATCCGATCATAGCCGAGAGTATCGAGTTCATTCTCGGGATGGAGGAAACCTTCCAGCGGAGCAACAGCCACCATGGATCTGGCCGATGCCAGCAACAACGGCTGCCGCAGCTGACCGCTCCAGGGCCGGAAAGACAGTTTCTTACCCTTGAAGCCAGCTACCGAAAAGCCTTCACCGCGAATATAGCTTTCCAGGCCCTGCGCATCCATCCTGGCTGTACGCGTTGCCGCTTCGCCAATAACACGAATGGCTAGCCAAGCCGCATAATCTTGTTCTGTCATCCATCGATGAGCTTTTTCCCTGAACCGATTTTGCAGCTGAACCGCGCCCCACTGCTCGTGATTACGGTCCCAGGAAGTTCCAACCAAGCCCTGGGTCCCGATTACCGGTCTGGGCAACCAGGTTCGGTAGGGGAGGTATTCACCAAAAAGCCCCTGTTCATCCGCTACCACGATCACATCGTAATCGCCGCCCTGAGTGAGCACGGAAACTTCGGATTGCGCCGTTCTTCGTGCATCATGCGTTGTTTCCCAGGCCCGCTCGGTCACGACCTTCATGCCAAACCGTCTTGCGGCCCTGCGAACGGCCTCGGCATAAAGCCGATCCGCTTCAGTAGGACCAATCACCAGAAACCAGTTTCGCCATCGTTTTTTCAGCATGTACTGGGCCAGGGCATCGGTTCGCATGGCTCGGCTCGGCCGAATATGAAAAATCCGGCTATCGCAGCGACCCGTACGCAGAGAATCATCAGTGGTTGAGATATCGAACACCAGGCTGTCTGCTGATTCGGGCAGGGCTGAAATCTGGCGAAGAACATTCGCCGGTAATCGCGTAACGAAAAGGTTTCGACCCTCGGATATCTTGCGTTTGTAGGCTGCTATAGCAGACGTTCTATCCCTGACTTCAATCACCGTCAGACTGAAACTCTGGCCAGTAAACCGACCAGTGGTATTGTTGTCATCGATTGCCAGCTCGGCTCCTGGTATCCCCTCATTCACAATAAATGGATCAAGATTGGATAAAGCCGAGGGAACATTGTCCTCCAGCGCTAAAAACACGATTTCCAATTGGTTGTCGCTGGTTTCGGCTGCAGCCGCGACACCGCCCATCGAAAACACGCATAGCCCTGCCATGACCAGGAACCGTCTGAAGGTAAAAAATCTGGCGAACATTCTTGAGCTGAACCTCGATTAATTTTGCTGGAATCCAGACCAGTCCTGCCCTGCCCTCAACCGGGTTGCCATCACGGAAACGACAATACCGAAGATTCGGGGAATAACCAAGTCACGGGAAGCGGCGCTACGGAGCCGGCATCAACTCCTGGCGTCTCTACGAGTCAGGAATTGTACTCGACGCATGACCCAAATAGAATTGCGCGAATCTTCATTATGGTCAACAACGGCGCTTTCCCTACCGGCGTTTGTCTGCGGCCAGAAACAGCAAAAATCAGGAATCAACAGGGACTTTGAAAAACCCCAAAAAAAAGTTGGATCCCGGGAACTTTTGCATTAGACTCTCTTCCTGCCTCAGGGAAAAGGCTCGTCATAGAGTCGTCCAGGAGGAGGATCCCCCTCGAACGAGGGGATATAACTACAAAAATAGATTGCTGTAAGTTCTGATCGCTACTTCGTCAAAGAGTCGGTTGGTAACAAACTAAATAATAATAATAATAGACGGCCCGCTCATTCAGCGGGCCTTTTGTTTGATATCAGCTTGATCCATCTTCCAGCATCTCGAAAGATCGACTTTCGAAAACCGCACAGAACCCCTAACACCGACTGGAATCTATGCAGCCATGCGTGGCTGAGGTCCGCGGCCTTTTGCAACATAGACGAGACCATCGAGAACACCTCTCTTCTTTCTGCAACCTGCTCGAATCTGTGGTCAGGATCACAACATCAAACAAACATGTAGACCAAGAAAGAACCGCCGGGACCCCTTCCTACCCTTAAGGCACTCCCTTTCCAATTCCTACATGACCCCAAGTTTGAACTGCGCTTCCGGCTCACCCAGTGCCATCTTGGTCCTGCAATTGGGGAAATTATTCGGGCTTGTCACGCATGCCGCCGAAACAGGGAACCGGACTGGTTGTAACCGGTCGCTGACCCGATTCTAATATAAGCTGCAAGATTAAAACGAAACTTCTGGCCTCTTCTGGAGATTTCGATTTGAATGACAGCAAACCCGGAGACCCATGAAACGAGGCACCAAGCTTCCGCTTCTGTTGCTTCTGCTAGTTTTCCTGGCCGGCACGGGATACTACATGCTTCAGACACCCCAGCACCCGACAAAGCCTCAGGGCATCACTATCGACTCCATTCTTGCGTCCGAACAAAGCCTTCGTCCAGCAGTCCCGTCCCCCGAAAAACTCCGGTTTCCTCTCGACCATGGGGTTCATGCCGAATCCAGCGGCGAAACTTGGAGACTGATCGGGAAGCTTAAAACGGAAACCGGCAAGCACCTGGCGCTGGAAGCCACCTTCGTCCGCCTCAAACTCACCGCTGGGCAATCGGAAAGACAATCGGCCTGGACCGCAGGGCAGGTTTTTCTCTTCTCCTGTCGGATAATGGCTGCAGGGGCAAAGCCGTACTCCGATCGCCATCAAAGCCGAGAGGCTCTGGGTCTGGCCGGATATGACAGCCAGAACCGGAAACTCTGGGTTTATACCCGCCAAATGGTTTTCGGAGACGGGAATCCCGATCAATTCGCAATCAAACTGGACGTTCCAGATGGTACCTGCCCGCTTAGCCTGGAGTTCTTTACATCCCATTCGGTCGCTACGCCCTCTTCTGCGGCACCGATCCGCTACTATGCCCTTAACCGAATGGATGCCAGGGGCTGGGTGGAAATTGCGGGCCACAAGCTCTCCGTCTCTGGCCAGGCCTACTTTGACCACACTTGGGGTCCACTGCCTGCTACGGGAGGACAACTCGTTCGAAACAATTTTGTTCTGCAATTGTCAGATGGATCAGCAATAGCCCTTTCCCAGTCGCGACGCCGTGACGGTAGTGGGAAACCGGTCAATTCCGGCTTTGTCATCCAGCCGGATGACAACACAATGACCCTGGAACACGACGGCATCGAGATCCTATCTGATGCATACTGGACCAGCAGCGAATCAGGCATCCGCTATCCGGTCGAATGGATAATCCGGACACCGAACAGATCCATACTGCTAGCAGTCAAACCCTGGGATGAACGACTCGAAACCACCGACCTCCTGACCAACTGGAGCGGCCCGATCTCAATCTCGGGCAAGCTTGGAGGTAAACCGGTTACCGGGTTCGGACAAATGCAACTGACAGGTTATTAAACTGAAATTGATAACGAGACCATAAACCGGGAACAACATGATTGGTTTCACGATGACCGCCCGATCCAACCTCTGGATCCCTGGAATTCTGTTGCTAACGACGGCCCTGATCACCGGTTGCAACCAAAAGGCGCCTGACTCGGTGGCCCACTCCCTGGCGGTGGGTCCTGTTCCCGCTACCATCCAGCGCCCGGGCAATCCGGCCGCCGGCTACGATGCGCTGGTCAATCAATCCTACATCAGTTGCGGGATGCCCTATTCAGCTTTCATCAAAGCCACTGGCCCTCCCTCGCCCAGACAGCTTCTTTCTAGCCGGGACTCCAGAAACCGGGGATTGCCTTACATGCTGACCATCCGCGACACCGATGACGGCGTACGCCTGGTTACCTCGAACTGTCTTTCCTGCCACGCCGGCTATTTTGAAGACAAGCTGATTATCGGCCTCGGCAACGAATTCCTGGACTTTACCCGCGATGCTTCGGTTGGTGCAGAACAGCTTGGTGCCTACGTTACCTCCAAAAAAGACGCTCTCGAATGGAAAAAATGGGCGGACCGAATAGCCACCATTGCACCCTACATGCGCACCGACACCCTGGGTGTCAATCCGGCAGTGAACCTGACCTTTGCCCTGATGGCACACAGAAACCCGGTATCGCTGAAGTGGTCAGACAAAGCCCTGATCAAACCGCCCGGGCGGAAACCCTTGCCGGTCAGCGTACCGCCCTGGTGGCGAATGAAGAAAAAAAACGCCCTTTTCTATAACACCGAAGGCCGAGGCGATCATGCCCGTATCATGATGCTGGCTGCAACACTGTGCACCGATTCCATTGAAGAGGCGCGTGCGATCGACAGGCTGGCGATTGACATGCGCGCCTACCTAGCTTCGTTGAAAGCACCAAAATACCCGTACCCTGTTGACAGCAAGCTAGCCGCAAAAGGACGAACATTGTTTGAGCAAAACTGCAGTTTCTGCCACGGCACCTACGGAAACGACGCCAGTTATCCGAACCTGGTTTTTCACCATGAGGAAGTGGGCACCGACGCGGAACTGGCCCGATTGCTGACTTCGGAAGAAAACCTCCGGTTCGTCCGGTGGTTCAACCGATCGTTCTTTGGTGAGAATTCACGTGGAGAGGCAGCACCCGGGTACATTGCACCGCCATTGGACGGTGTTTGGGCAACAGCCCCGTACTTTCATAACGGCTCGGTCCCTAGCATGGAAGGAGTCCTAAACAGCGAGGCGCGGCCCAAATACTGGATACCACCTGAAAACCCGGACCGATTCAATCAGAAAACTCTCGGCTGGTACTACACTGAACCGGGCTACGGCAAAGAAAGCGCTGTCAACCGCGGTGAAAAAAAACGCATTTACGACACCACCATCAGCGGGTATTCAAACACCGGGCATCGCTACGGCGACCGCTTTGATCAGCAGCAACGGGCAACCCTGATCGAATACATCAAGACCCTTTGATCGCGGGAAGACAAATCTCGATCTGTGGTTACTCAACCCTGCAGAGACGCATGCTCTGATATCTCTTCCGCTAACCGCCGTCTCTACGCCCCTGTATTAAAACTAAACGTTTCCGATCTGGAACCAAAAGCCTTGGATATTTAACCCTGAACAGACGAGACCACGGCTTCATTTTCACCGGGACGATGCCGTCTAACCACGGCACGCAGCGACTCCAATCCCTCGATGGAAAACCAAACCGGGTTCATATCAAGGCAGGCCATCACATCTTCGCCGGCCCTTCGGTCACCACGGAACTGAATTGGTTGAATCAAAAGAATCACGGTATG
>JANXGZ010000146.1 GCA_024958995.1 Methylococcales bacterium
CCCACCTGCAACCACGGGCATCCCGGGAACTCCATCCAAGCACGAAGCCATTCCGTAAATATCCACAGAGCAGGATAAACCACTATCAGGCGAATCGCGGGCATTGCCGGCCTAAGGAACACCCCCATCAACCCTGCAAGCGCCGGGAAACCAGCCAACAAACAAATGAAGGTAGCGGTGATCAGGAAAGCCTCTACACCCGTTGTAGCCGCATAGTTATACAGCGTCACATAGACCCAGTAGAGTCCGACAGAAAACTGCCCCAGTCCAAAGAGAAAACCACGCAATGTCGCACGAGACAAACCAGCGCCTTCCCAGGCCATAAAAAGAACGGCCAAGGAAATTAAAGCCAGGCTAGTGTAGTCAAAAGGTGCTAGTGAAAACGGAAACAGCGCTCCTGCGGCCAGGGCCGCAAGGTCTTTCCTTAAGCCATTACTAACGCTCGGTAAATGCATTCAACCAAATGGAACTTTAGCCAGGAAGACTGGACTAACCGCAACTCAGATCGATCCCTTCAGGGGAGGACCCTTTTCGCCATCATTGCCTTTGGCAACCAGCAGGCCCAAAAGAAAAACACGGCGAGTATCGGCACGCAAAACAGTGAATTCCAAGTCGCCCAGGCTGATTTTTTCGCCGCGTGAAGGCACGTGGCCAAAATAATGTACGACCAGGCCTGCAACTGTATCGAACTCTTCCACGTTAAAATCGACCTCGAAGTACTGGTTAAACTCGTCAAGCGGCATCAACGCCTTGATCCGGTAGTTATTCTCGCCGCGCTGGAAAATGTATTCTTCTTCATCGAAGTCGTGTTCGTCCTCTATTTCCCCAACGATTTGCTCGAGTACATCCTCGATGGTCACTAGCCCCGCGGTATTTCCGTATTCATCGACCACAATGGCCATGTGACTGCGATATTCCCTGAATTCCCGCAACAAAACGTTGAGTCTCTTGCTTTCCGGCACGAAACGCACGGGACGTAACACCGCCTCCACTTGCATCTCGGGGTTCTCGCGGCTTCGAGCCAGCAGATCCTTGGCCATCAGTACGCCCACGACTTCGCTTTTGTCGTCACCAATTACCGGAAACCTGGAATGGGCCGATTCAGTGACTAGGGGAAAGATGGCATCCAGATTCGCATCGCGGGGAACCACAACCATCTGCACCCGCGGAACCATTATATCGCGCACCCGCATTTCAGAAACCTGTAGAACCCCCTCAATCATGGCAAGGGCTTCACCATCGATCAGGTGACGATCCCGTGCCTCGCGAAGAAGTTCAATCAGCTGGTCCCGGTCATGAGGCTCGCCAGTCAAGAAATGGCTGATGCGATCGATCCACGATCGAGGAACGCCAGTTTCTTCGACACTCTGTCTAATCACTGTTCAAGAACCTCCCGGTACGGATTGGGGAACCCCATACCTCCCAGAATTGCCTGCTCGAGCGCTTCCATCTCCAGAGCGTCGGCTTCTTCAATATGGTCGTAACCCAGCAGGTGCAGTACACCGTGGACGATCATGTGAGCCCAGTGCGCATCGAGTGATTTTTTCTGCTCCGCCGCTTCTTTCTCGACCACGGAAGCGCAGATCACCAGGTCACCGAACGTTTCCAGCGGCACGGTATCGGATTTTTCATAGGAGAAACTAAGTACATTGGTGGGACCTTTCTTTTTGCGATATTGCTGGTTAAGCGCTGAACTCTCTTCGATCCCGACCACGCGGATAACCAATTCGGAGTCTTCAACCCTATCGGCCATAACCGCCGAAGCCCATTCGCTCATTCGCGTGGAAGCAGGCACGCTGGAAATCTCGAAAACACGCTGGATCTCGACGCTGTTCATTCGGGCGTACGCATGGCATTGTCATAAGCCTCGTAGGCAGAAACAATACGTTTGACCAGAGGGTGACGCACCACGTCGCGGGTATCGAAAAAGGTAAAACTGATGCCTTCCACACCCCTAAGTATGTTGAGTACATGTCTCAGTCCGGATGGATTGTCACGTGGCAGGTCAATCTGGGTAATGTCTCCCGTGACCACCGCCGTGGATCCAAAACCGACACGAGTGAGAAACATCTTGATCTGCTCCGGCGTCGTGTTCTGCGCCTCGTCGAGAATAATGAAGGCTTCGTTGAGCGTTCGTCCCCGCATGAAGGCCAAGGGCGCCACTTCAATCACGTTTCGCTCGATCAGTTTGCCAACCCGTTCAAAACCGAGCATCTCGTACAAGGCATCGTAGAGCGGCCTCAGATAGGGATCCACCTTCTGTGCCAGATCGCCGGGCAGAAACCCCAACTTCTCACCCGCTTCCACGGCCGGTCGCGCAAGGATCAGGCGTTTCACGCGTTCCTGTTCCAAGGCCGCAACGGCACATGCCACGGCAAGGTAGGTTTTCCCAGTCCCCGCTGGCCCGATTCCAAAATTGATGTCATGGCTAGCAATATTTCGCAGATAGCTCTGCTGGTTGGGCCCACGGCCATTGATGACCATGTGCCGGATTTCAACCTGGATCGGGCTCTTATCCGCCGTCCTGTCGATCAGCAGGGTTTCGATCGATGAATCCTGCATTGAAAGGTGTACCTGATGGGGGGTAATGGCCTCGGTAGCAGTGGCATCAAACAGCGACTGGATCAACCGACGCGCCACTTCCACTGGCCTCGACGCACCAATGATCCGGAACTGGTTTCCACGGGAAGCGATCTCCACACCCAGACGGTTTTCGATCTGGCGAAGATGCTCGTCGCATTGCCCGCAAAGGTTGGCTAACCGCCGGTTATCAACAGGCGTAAGGGTCAGCTTCCTGGAAATAGATGTAGCCCCCAATTCAGACAGTGCCATATTTCTGCAGACGCGGTTCCCGAACTAACCGAATGGAATCCGGAACCAGTCTTCCTCGCAGAGAATTCGGAAGTGCCTGCGTGATAACGACGTCGACAAATTGTCCAATCAATTGCGGTGGGGCAATGAAATTGACCACTCGGTTATTCACGGTCCGCCCACGCAGTTCCAGGGAATCCTTCTTCGACGTTCCCTCAACCAGCACAGTCTGAACGCTGTCGACCATCTTGTCGGAAATATCGCCGGCCGCCTTGCTGATCACTGCTTGCAGCTTAGCCAGCCGGTCCTTTTTGGTCTCGGTAGAAACTGAATCCTCGAAGCCGACGGCCGGCGTACCGGGTCTCGGACTGTAAATGAAGCTGAATGAATGGTCGAAACCAATTTCTTCTATCAGATCCATCGTTTCCTGGAATTCATGGTCCGTTTCGCCAGGGAAGCCGATGATGAAGTCTGATGAAATACTGATTCCCGGCCGAATACTGCGTAAGCGCTTGATCTTGCCGATGTACTCTTCCCGTGTGTGTCCGCGTTTCATTCTGGCGAGAACCGAATCGCTACCGCTTTGTACCGGCAGGTGCAGATGACTCACCAATTCCGGTATCTCCGCATAGGCCTCGATCAGACTGTCGCTGAATTCCACAGGATGCGAAGTCGTGTACCGGATCCGGTCGATCCCGTCGACCAAAACAACGTAGTTCAGTAGCAGAGCAAAGTCAGCCGTATCCCCGTCGGACATTATTCCCCGGTAAGCGTTCACGTTCTGCCCAAGCAGGTTAACCTCCCGAACCCCCTGTTCCGCCAACACCGTAACCTCGTGGATTACGTCATTCAATGGCCGGCTGATTTCCTCGCCGCGGGTATAAGGCACCACGCAAAACGTACAGTATTTGCTGCAACCCTCCATCACGGAAACAAAGGCGTTGGGGCCTTCTACTCGCGGTTCTGGGAGGTTGTCAAACTTCTCGATTTCCGGGAAGGAAATATCCATCACCGAAGCCTGTTTATTCCGAACCTGGTCAAGCAATTGCGGCAAACGATGCAGGGTCTGCGGGCCGAACACGATATCAACGTAGGGTGCTCGTCTTCGAATCGCTTCACCTTCCTGACTGGCAACACAACCACCGACCCCGATCACCAACCCCGGACGGCGATCCTTGAGCTTGCGCCAGCGACCCAGTTGGGAAAAAACCTTTTCCTGGGCTTTTTCGCGGATGGAGCATGTGTTCAGAAGAAGGATATCGGCCTGATCAGGCGTTGCGGCTAGTTCCAGCCCGTGAGAGGCTTTGAGCACATCCCGCATCTTGTCGGAATCGTACTCGTTCATCTGGCATCCAAAAGTCTGGATATAGAGTTTTTCTGTCATAAATCGGATAAAGTGGAAGCGG
>JANXGZ010000052.1 GCA_024958995.1 Methylococcales bacterium
GATCCGTTTTTGTTCCTACGTTTTACTGTCATGTTTCCGAAAAACGCGTTTAAAGATCTGATGAGTTATAGCCGTCTTGCCGACACCGCGACCGACCGCACACCCTCTATCTTTGACCAAGATCCAATTCCAGGGTCGCACCCGGATCGACCATCACACTTCTAGCCAACGAATGGGATTGACACTTTTCCCTACAAATCGGTTTGCGACTTGCGCATACGACCAGATCCGGCATATAGCCGCTACAGAACAGGTCCTAATCGTTAACGAGAAAACCTTCCAAAACAAGCAGAGAATCACCCGAATAGGCAACCGATGAAGGCACCCGTTCGGACACCACCAAGGCTTGGAGGCACACTCTCCCACAACAACGTTTCCCATTAAAGTTCAAGAGCCTAAACCTAGGTTTTATGTTTTTTAAAAAACCACTTGTTCTCCATTCGTTCTTGAGCTATCCTAAAAGAGAACTGATAGAGAACAGGAGGAAGTTCCTTGAACGCTGAGCATTCTCTGACACGCCGCCAGCAAGAAATCTACGATTTCCTGCTGCAACACGACACAAATTTTGCAAACCCACCGACACTGGATGAACTATGCCAGGCGATCGGCACCAAGTCGCGTGGATCCTTGCACAAGCATATCCAGGCACTGGTTGAAGCGGGACTGATACAACCGGCAAACGGCCGGCAACGCGGTATACGCCTTACCGAAAACGCCCCTGAGCCGAACAACCTGATCCCCATGATGGGTTTCATTGCCGCGGGTAGTCCGATCGAGGCAATTGAAAACCCGGAAATGATGGATATTCCAGAGGTCCTGAAAAGTCAGGGATCCTGTTACATCCTGCAGGTAAAAGGGGAGTCCATGATCGAGGACGGGATTCTTGATGGAGACTGGGTGATTATAGAACGGCGTAGTCATGCCAGGAATGGAGAAATTGTCGTTGCCCTGATTGATGGTATCGATGCAACGCTCAAGCATATCGAGCAACGCCCTGGGGAAATCATTCTGCATCCTGCCAATTCAACCATGGGATCAATGCGTTTCCCATCGACACAGGTCGAAATCCAGGGGGTCCTTGTGGGTCAGATGCGCAGTTACGGGAATTCCTGATGCAAGCCGTGAATGTTCAGAAATCGACATTTCTGGGTCCATCAAATGATAAAAATCCAACAGGGTAATTGAACCCGAAGATTAACCGACTGAAGGAGGTTTCAACATGTACACACACGTTCATATGAAAGATCAGGTTAGAGACCGCATTGACATCATCATGCAGGACGCTGAACACATCAGCCTGGACGATTATGCCCAAACCGCAGTGACCGTATTGATTGTCTTTGTTTTTCTCTCTCTGGGACTCGTCTGGTAACCGCTCTCCTGGCCCAATCAAGAACTAGCAATAATCAGGTCGCACCGAAACCATCCCCTTGCAGCCCGGGTTGTATCAAGATCTGCGAAGACAGATCCAGGCTCATGTATCCAGGAGCAATGCTTTTCCGATCGTCTTACGGTAATCGACCGAGACCTCGGCATCTAGCGGGAAATGAGGTTAAGAAATTCTGAGCGGGAACTGAAATGCTCCCGAAAAATACCCAGCATGACCGAGGTTGTCATTACCGAATTCTGCTTCTCAACACCCCGCATCATCATGCACAGGTGTTTAGCCTCGATAACCACGGCTACGCCCTTTGCTCCTACGGCTTCCTGAATCGCATCGGCGATCTGTTTAGTCAGCTTTTCCTGGATCTGCAACCTGCGGCCATACATATCAACGATACGGGCTACCTTGGATAGCCCGAGCACCTTTCCGTTAGGAAGATAGCCCACATGGCACTTACCGATAAACGGCAAAAGATGATGTTCACACAATGAATACAGTTCGATATCTTTCACAATCACCATATCCTCTGTATCGGCCTGGAATATTGCTCCGTTTAAAACCATTTCCAACGACTGGTTATATCCGCGATTGAGAAACCGAAAGGCTTCTGCGGCCCGCTTGGGCGTATCCACCAAACCTTCACGACCGAGGTCTTCGCCAATTTCTTTTAGTATGCTTGCAAACTGTTTTTCCATTTTCATTTAAAGCTGAAAGCTAAATCCTATTTCCTGAAGATATTTTTATTATCAAAGTTATCCGGCCGCCCATTCTTCAACCGAACCCAACGCTATAACCCGATCATATCCAAAATGGTCACTGGTAATCCCACGGATATCGAGAATCATTCAATAACAGTCAGAGCCCTCATTATGACACCGGCGTCCACATGCCGGGCCCTGCCGAGTTCACACAATGTTCGACGCCATTCTCTGGCCCTCGGGCGGGCATGAAACAGCCCCAGCATGTGCCGGGTAATGCCTGATAACAAAAGCCCTTGATCTAATTGCTGCTGAACATACGGGAGGTATTCAGAAAGGACTTCAGCACGGGAACGGACTTCTCGGTCGTCTCCGTAAATGCGCCGATCAAGTTCTGAAAACAGGTAGGGGTTCTTGTAACCCTCGCGACCGATCATGACTCCATCCACTCGCGAGAGATGTTCTTCCGCCTGATCCAGGCTACAGATCCCACCGTTGATTACGATTTCGAGTTCAGGGTAATCCTGCTTGAGCCGGAAAACCCTATTATACCGGAGAGGGGGAACCTTTCTGTTGTCCTTCGGTGATAATCCCGTCAATATCGCTTTTCTAGCATGGATGACGAATTTCCTGCAGCCCGCGTCCCGAACCTTTTCAACAAAGTTAGCAAGAAACTCGTAGGAATCTTGAGAATCGATACCAATCCGGGTTTTTACCGAAACCGGTACCGAGCCATTTAATCGCATCGCTGCGACACCTGCCGCAACAGTGTCCGGATCTGCCATCAGACAGGCTCCGATTCGACCTTTCTGGACACGCCCGCTTGGACAACCAACGTTAAGGTTGATTTCACTATAGCCATAGTCCGCTGCGATCTTCGCAGATTCGGCCAGTTCGGCAGGATCACTTCCGCCCAGTTGAATCGCAATCGGTTGTTCCAGCGGGTGATATTGAAGAAATCGATCACGATCACCGTGAACCAGTGCGCCTGTGGTGATCATCTCGGTATAGAGAAGGATCCTGCGGGAGATGAGACGCACCAAGTACCGAAAATGTCGGTCCGTGCACTCCATCATGGGCGCTAGAGAAACCGGGTTGTGCAGAACGGACCTCAGTAGGTTTCGGATTTCGATTTTTCCAGTATCTCGTACTGGTTCCAACGATCACCTTGAATCTGTCGAAGGCGGTAGTGCCCACGTAGCCATACCCCTCCGAATATCATCAGCGCTACACCCCATGACGCCATTCCGATGTAAAAGTAGTTTTTTAGACCGAGGAATTCATGCATCAGCGGGTCAAAATACACCGCCGTGGATCCAGTGACCGTTTCCCCAAGCCCAGACGAGTTGCTGAACAATGCCAAAGCCGTGGCCGCGTTCTGCTGGGAATACGCGCGAAGAATCTTCAGGTCCTCCCTGAGCGCTTGGATAGTTTCGAGATCCTCCGGGGAGATAACCCCGCTCTTCAGACTCGTTTCGAGCTGCTGGATCTTTGTTTCCAGTTTCGCCGTAATCAAGACGTTCATCTGCCCTTTAAGCAACTCCACATCCCTTGACAGGGAGGAAGAATAAACACCCTGGCCAGCCGACGGCAGGCGAGCGAGATTGCCCTGCTCTGGCAAGGCCTGTTGCTGCACAAGTAAAAGAAAAGAAATGGTCAAAAAGGAGCCGCCGGATAACAACAGGAAAGCCCAGAACCAACCCATCTTTCTGGGTCGTCGTTGTACAAAGTCATGTTCCAGTGCGGAAGAAACCACCTCAGGAGACATGCTTTTTCTGTTTCTTTTCTTTTCTTTACCGCCAGACATCATCACACTCCACTTTTCCCAAAGTCTCGTAAACCAGATCCGACGGGCCTACGGTTGAAAGCGCGAGATTCCTGAAATGGTTCTGGAAGCGCCATAGACTAGCGCCTTGTATCTTGGGAAATTCAGTGCACACGTTTTCTGTTCCCCCACTGGGGCCTAACCAGGATAGAAACGAAATCCCGGGATTTTTCACTATGACAGATCTAATAAACAGGGTCAATCAGGATGTTCTGGATGTAAGTAGGCAACGTTTCATATCACGCACCGCAGAGTCCAATCCTGTAATCACAGCCCTGGCGATAATGGAATGGCCGATATTCAATTCCACGATTTCCGGAATGCGGCCGATAGCTTCAACGTTGTGGTAATCGAGCCCATGCCCCGCATTGACCTGCAGCCCTGCTGAATTCGCATAAGTAGCCGCCCCACGAATACGTTCTAATTCAACGCCTTTAATTTGTTCGTTAGCGGCATCTGCATAACTTCCGGTATGCAGTTCTATCACAGGAGCGCCCGTCTCCAGAGCTGCATCAATCTGCCGTGGGTCGGGGTCAATGAACAGGGAAACCTGACAACCAGCCGCAGACAACTCCGAACATCCTTCCTTGATTTCGGCCAGATTTGATTTAACGTCCAGTCCTCCTTCGGTTGTAAGTTCTTGCCGCTTTTCCGGTACCAGACAACAGGCGGCAGGACGAACACGGCAGGCAATATCAATCATTTCCGCAGTTACCGCCATCTCTAGGTTTAATCGTGTATGGATCATATCCTTCAACAAAAGGATATCCCGATCCTGAATGTGACGCCGGTCTTCCCTCAGATGCGCGGTAATACCATCAGCCCCCGCCTGTTCCGCAACAACCGCCGCCTGAACTGGTTCAGGATAGCGGGTGCCCCTCACCTGCCGAATCGTAGCGACATGGTCGATATTAATCCCCAGAAGAAGCGGCGAACCTGCACCCTGATTTTCATTCATTGTCCTAACCTTTTCATTCAAACCTTGAACCTACAAAATTTACCCGTTCTCGCAAGGAACTGTCGCAAAACTTATTAACCTGATCCTAACCAGGCCATGCTCACGAGGTACAGTGCGAACCAGACCTTGCCACACTCCGTCGTTATCCCTTGGCGGCAAAAACCCATCAGCCACGCCTTCCCTTCCCTGCAGAAATGCCAGACAACCAGCCATCAATTCCTTTCATCTCGTGCCTTGAACAAAAACCGACTTCGAAGGGTTTTCTCTCCAAGGTGATGGTCAATCATCATTCGCATCAGGCACTTGGATTCCGTCAGTTGCTCAGTACCACCGAGTTTTCTCTGCACGAGATTGATTAGGGTTGATCCGGCAATGCTATCTACCGACTGATTGGCTTCCACCAGACCCTGCCCAGGCCAATACCGATATCTCTTGCCAGCTTCGACTTCCGCACCAGTTTTGGAATCGTGCTTAATCTGTAACCCAAAGCCCGTTTCGTCCAGAAGGGCACATTCAAAATACCGTAGGACCGTCTCAACTTCCGGATTTTTCGAAAGTGACACCAGAGTCGCTGCATAATGGGAAAAAAGATTCGGATGAGGGTCGTGCCGATGCAGAAAGTGATTCAGCAGTTCATTTAAGTAGAATCCGCAATACAGACTTTTTCCGGTCAGCCGAAGACCCGGAGGAATCAATTCGACCGATGTCATAGTCTGTAGGTCGGAGTTACCGGTCCAGGACAACCGAAGCGGGTTGAACGGTTCTAACACCGCCGAACCCCTTCGGCGGTTTTTTCGAACACCCCTGGCAACCAGGCCAATCTTGCCGTAATCACAACTGAAAACGTCAAGCAGTAGGCTGCTTTCCCGATACGGTCGCTTGTGCAAAACAAAAGCACTTTGCAAGGAAACTCGCTGTTTTTGGTTCACGCTACCTCCCCTAGAGGCACTTTCCCATGAACAAATTCCTGTTTCTCTAGCCTGACGCTCCTACTCCGCAGACAAAGAGTCATGACATAACACGCCCGGCGGACAAACCGGTCTATGTTCAGTCGTATCCCAGATTCCTCAGGGCTCGCTCGCTATCGGACCAACCGCGCTTCACCTTGACCCATAACTGTAGATATATCTTCTTGCTCAGCATTTTTTCAAGGTCCACCCGGGCCTGCTGACCGACTTTTTTCAGTACATTACCCTTGGTCCCGATCACGATCGATTTCTGCGTGTCGCGTTCAACCCAGATGATCGCATGGATGCTGGTGAGATTAGCCTCTTCGCTGAAACGCTCTATTTCCACAGTCAGTTCGTAGGGAAGCTCCTTGGCTAAGGCCCGAATTAGTTTCTCCCGAATAACCTCTGCAGCAAAAAACCGTTCAGGCCGGTCACTGATCTGGTCATCCGGAAAAACCGGATCCGCTTCCGGAAGTAATTCCATGACCGTTCGTTCTAGAACATCCAGGTTTGTCCCTCTTAATGCGGAAACCGGTAAAATGGATGCAAAAGAAAAAGTTTGGCCCACTTCTTCCAGAAACGGGAGGCAATCTTCCTTGCGTGCTACCCGATCGACCTTGTTGATAACGAACAGAGCCGGTACATCGACTTTTTGGAGCGAAGAAAGAATCAGTCGGTCATAACTATGCCAGGAGAGCATATCCGTCACCCAGATGACTAGGTCCACGCCTGAAATAGTGGTTTTCGCCGTACGGTTCAAATAGCGATTCAACGCCTTTTTGCCATCTTCGTGTATACCTGGGGTATCAACATAGATTGCCTGTCCTTCCGGCAATGTCTTGATACCCAGAATCCGGTGGCGAGTAGTCTGTGGTTTTCTTGAGGTGATGCTGAGTTTCTGGCCAATCAGATGATTCAGCAAAGTTGATTTCCCAACGTTTGGACGTCCGATCAGCGCGACATAACCCGACCTCATCCAGACAAACCTAGACCGAGCCGTTCATCATCAGACACCTGCTAAAACTCCTTGCATGACCCGAAACAGCAAGCCCATCCGAAAACCTGTTTCCCGCAGCCTCTGGTATAACTCGATTCGGACACTTCGGGAAGTTGGTTGTCAATCAATGAATAAAAGCTGCGCATCATGCGGCAGGTACTGCTCCTAGTCTGAACTATATTGATAAATAACGGCAAATACATCGAGAAGCAACGAACGTTTCGCTCAGTTCAGCAAATCAAGAACCAATTGAGCGGCCTGTTGCTCTGCCTTCTTTCGGGATGGGCCAACCCCTTTCCGAGGTTCGTCCAGCAATTCGGTCGTGCATTCTACACAAAAACTCTGCTCATGTGACAGGCCAGAAGTCAATATCAGCGTGTACTCGGGTAATTGAAGGCCCTTTGATTGCATGAGTTCCTGCAATCTGGTCTTAGGGTCTTTTTGCCAGTTTTCCACGGTCAAACTGTCTATTCGATCAGCGAACAATTGAAGAATCCATGCCTTGCAAACTTCGTAACCCTGATCATTGAGAAGAGCTCCCACCAATGCCTCGATTGCATCGCATAGGATCGAATCCCGACGGTACCCACCGGTTTTTAGTTCACCGGATCCAAGAATCAGGAAATCACCAAGATCGACGCTACGCGCCAGTTCAGCTAGAAAGCTCTGATTCACGAGACTGGACCTCATGCGACTCAGAACACCTTCATTCGCTTCCGGAAATTTTTCATAAAGATATTCGGCAATCACAAACCCTAAAACCGAATCCCCC